>CATXML010000192.1 GCA_958372035.1 uncultured Collinsella sp.
ACGGCGGCTACCCGCTCGACCAGAACATCTATCAGGCCGTGAAGGGCATGTGCGCTGCCGAGGCCACGCTTCCCGAGGGCGGTGTGATCATCGACGTCGCCGGTTGTGCCGACGGTCACGGCGGCGAGGGCTTCTATCACAACATCGCCGACAACGATCCGGCAGAATTTGAGCGCGCCTGCATCGATCGTCCCAAGGACGAGACCCTGCCCGATCAGTGGACGAGCCAGATCTTTGCCCGCATCCTGGCGCATCACCCCGTGATCATGGTCACCGACCTGTGCGATCACCAGATGCTCAAGGATATGCACATGACGCCGGTCAACACTATCGAGGAGGCGCTCAAGCTCGCCTTTGAGATGAAGGGTGCCGATGCCAAGGTTGCCGTCATTCCCGATGGCCTGGGCGTTGTTGTTGCGCAGCACTAGTGCGCGGCTTAAACGAATCGTTTATAACCGACAAGAAAGATAAGGTTTTATGCTTACCAAACTCCTCTGCGAATTCGGCGCAACGGCCCTCATGATCGTCTTTGGCGTGGGTGTTCACTGCGATACCGTGCTCAAGGGCACCAAGTATCAGGGCTCCGGCCATATGTTTGCCATCACCACCTGGTCCTTTGGCATCTCGGTCTGCCTGTTTGTCTTTGGTGGCGCTGTGTGCATGAACCCCGCCATGGTGCTTGCCCAGTGCATCGTCGGCCTGGTGCCGTGGGGCAACTGCATCCCCTTCATGCTTGCCGATATGCTCGGCGGCTTTGTGGGTGCCGTGATCGCTTGGTTTATGTATGCCGATGAGTTCAAGGCTTCTGAGGGTGTCGTCGACCCCATTGCCCAGCGCAACATCTTCTCGACCAACCCCACCACCGAGGGTACGAACTATGCCCGCAACTTCTTCTGCGAGGCTATCTGCACCTTCGTGTTCATCAGCGCCATCCTTGCTGCCGCTAGCCGCGCCGGCGAGAACGTTCTGATGCTCGCAATCTGCGTCGGCCTGATCGTTTGGGCTGTTGGCATGGGCATGGGCGGCATCACCGGCTTCGCCATGAACCAGGCTCGTGACCTTGGTCCTCGCATGGCCTATCAGGTGCTGCCGATCAAGAACAAGGCCGACAACAACTGGAAGTATGGTCTGCTTGTTCCTGGCATCGCGCCGTTTGTCGGTGCTATTGTGGCCGCGCTGTTTGTGCATGGTTTCTTGGGCATGTTCTAGTCCAAGGCTACATAGTTGTCCGCTGGCCGCATGGGGTAACTTCCCAGCGCGTCCTCGGACATGAAAGAACCCCCGCTGCGCAAAACTTCGTGCGGCGGGGGTTCTTTCGTCCTGCGGAATGCGCTGGGAAGTTACCCCATGCGGCCAGCTGCGGGATCTTAGTCGCGTTGGAACAAGCAACCCAACATATATATCTGAATATGGATGGGAGGGGCGCTTTGTTTTTGGGTGCCCTTACAAGAAAACGTGACTTGGGGAAGGGATGGGCGCTTTGCTGGGATGGCGCTTTGGGATGGGGGGGCTTACTTAGCTGAAGAGGGGCTGTATGGCTGATAGGTAGTCTTTGGCTACTTCGGCCCTATCTGCTTGGAAGTTGTGCCAGGCCCACCATTGGACCATTCCTACGAAGCTTGAGGCTATGTGGTGTAGTAGGAAGCTTCGGTCCATGGTGGCGGCGGGGCCGTTTGGGTCGGTGGGGACGGTTTCGGCTGCTCGTGACATGATGGTCTTGCGTAAGCAGTCGGCGAAGACGCGTGAGCCGGCGCCGGCTACGAGGGCTCGTACGCCCTGGCGGCGTTCCCAGAGGTTGTTGAGGATATGCTCGACTTGTACGAGCGGGTCATCGAGCGGTGTGCCATCGTCGTCGAGGGCGTGGGTGCAGATGTCGCTCACGAGTTCGGACAGTAGGTCATCTTTGCTCTTGAAGAGGCCATAGAACGTGGCCCGACCCACATGGGCGCGAGCGATGATGTCGCCGACGGTGATTTTGCCGTAGTCCTCTTCGCGCAGCAGTTCGGAGAACGCCGCGACGATGGCGGCGCGGCTTTTTGCCTTGCGGGCATCCATGGCTATGCGTCCGTGTGAACGAGCAGGCAGCGGAGCGTACCGGAGCAACCCTCGTAGGGGCGCTTACCGGCGCCGTAGCCGACGGCCTCGATGCGGTAGCGGGCCGGCAGGTGCTCGGACGTGCGCAGTGCGGCGACGATGGCGGCGCCCGTGGGCGTCACGAGCTCACCGGCGACCGGCGCGGGCGTGAGGGCGATATTGCCCGCTTGGCACAGGTTGACGACAGCGGGGACAGGAATGGGCATAAGGCCGTGGGCACAGCGGATGGTGCCGTGACCCTCGGAGAGCGACTCGACCACGATGTCCTCAATACCTAGGTCATCGAGGCAGATGGCGACAGAGCAGACGTCGACGATGGAGTCGATGGCGCCCACCTCGTGGAACATGACGGTCTCGGTCGTTTTGCCGTGGGCCTTGGCCTCGGCGGCGGCGAGCGCGGTAAAGATGGCGAGCGCGCGACGCTTGGCGCCATCGCTTAGCTGCGAGTCATCGATGATGGCGGTGACATCCGCCAAAGAACGGTGGTGATGGTGGTGGGCGTGATGGTGACCCTCGTGGCCATGACCGTGGGCCTCATGGTCATGCTCGTGGCAGTGCTCGTGTTCGTGCTCGCCATGATCATGATGGTAGTGCTCATGCTCATGTGTGTGCTCGGTGCCCGCTTCGTTGCCGTAGAGCCAGGCCATGTCGTGGTCGTGGTTCTCGAGCTCCTCAGCCAGCTGAACATCAAAGTCGCAGGCGTCGATGCCATGCTTGTTTACGCGTGTAACGGCAATCTCAAAGCCGCCGACCGGCAGCGTGGCGAGCTGGTCGCGCAGATGCTCCTCGCTGGCGCCCAGGTCGAGCAGGGCCGCGACGGTCATGTCGCCGCTGATGCCCGAGGTGCCGTCGATGATAAGCGTGTGCTGATGGTTGGACATGAAATGCTCCTTAGCGGGCGCAGGACGTGCCGGCGCTCAGATGATTGATAAGACTTGCCTGATAGGCGGCGCCAAAGCCGTTGTCGATATTGACGACCGAAACGCCGCTGGCGCAGGAGTTGAGCATGGCGAGCAGTGCGGCCATGCCGCCAAAGTTCGCGCCATAGCCCACGCTGGTGGGGACGGCGATGACCGGACAGCTCACAAGGCCTCCGATGACGCTCGCCAGGGCGCCTTCCATGCCGGCGATGGCGATGACCACCTGCGCCTGGGCAAGTTCCTCAGCATGCGCGAGCAGACGGTGCAGGCCGGCGACACCCACGTCGTAGAGGCGATCGACCTCGTTGCCGTAGAACTCGGCCGTCAACGCGGCTTCCTCGGCAACGGGCAGGTCGCTCGTGCCGGCGCAGGCGACGACGATGCGTCCGTTGCCGTTGGGGGAGGGCTTGCCACCCACGAGGGCGAGCTGGGCGTCCGGGACATATCCCAGGTCGATGCCGTTGCCGAGGAGCTCCGAGGTGCGGGCTGCCTTTTCGTCATCCAGGCGCGTGACCAGGATGCGCTCCTGGCCGGCATCGCGCAGCGCTTTGATA
>CATXML010000193.1 GCA_958372035.1 uncultured Collinsella sp.
CGAGTAGGCGCGCCCATGTGCGTGCGTCAAGGCGCTCCTCCGCCCTGCCATACAACGACCGGCGGAAAGCCTCGCTCATAAGGTGGCCAAAGTCATCGAGCTCGAGAGCGTACACCGGGATAAGGTGTCCGACCAGCGTCCCCACGAAGGGACTGCGCCCGTTACACGCGCAGTTGTTCAGCGACGGTGCAGGCGGTATGTCGTCATCCAGGTCAAAAATGCCCAAGTCAAGTTCGCCAGAACTGTACGGATGAATTCCGCGATTGAGCATCTTGAAGATATGGACCGCGAGTCCAAAGTCGTCCGTCTGAGGTGTAAACACCGGGGCATTCGTGGACGCCGCCAAGCTCTCGAAATCGCTGATGCCGGCTATCTCCATGAGCTAAAGCACTCGGAGGCAATATAGCCGGGAGCGGCGCATGCAGTCCTATGTGTCACATCCGAAAGCGTAAAGCTATACGAGCGCCTTGATCGTATCCATACCCGCACGCGCCGAAACCTCGCAGCCCTTCTGCCCGTTGAGCACGCGCTCGAGCAGTTTATCGTATGCGCGCTGGGCTTCGGGGGCCAGGTGCGCCCCGTTAAACATGCCCTCGGGTCGCACGCTTCCCTTCGAATCGATCATACAAGCCCCCAATCCGTTTGGTTTCCCCAGATTGTGAGCCCGCACACCCAAGCCGCACGGCCCGCCGTTCAGGTGAAACTACCACACGAAAAGTCCGCCGACCGTTGAAGTCGGCGGACTTTCGTGTGCGGACAATCAAGCCCTGTTCACCATGGAACTGCTATTTACAGCGCGCCTTGGGCTGCTGCTGGGTGATACAGTGGATGTTGCCGCCGCCGTAGATGACCTCGCGGGTCATAATGCCGATAACTTCGCGGTCTGGGTAGGCGGCCTGGATGTCCTTGAGCGCCTGTGCATCGTTGGGGTCGCCGAACTGCGGCACGAGCACCGCGCCGTTAATGGGCAGGAAGTTGAGGTAACTGGGCTCAAAGGCGTCCTCGGGCGTACGCGGCAGCACGCCCTCGACGGGATCGATTGTAGAAGCCTCCTCCTCGGTCATGTATACCGAGGTCGCCGGCATAATTACCTTGTGCACTTTGAGCTTGCGGCCCTTGGCGTCGGTTGCCTCGGAAAGAGTCTTGTAGGCCTCCTGGCACTCCTTGTAGAACTTGTGGTTGGGATCGTCGGTCCACATGCAGCAAACCTCGCCAGGCGCGCTAAAGCACGCAACGTCGTCCACATGACCGTTCGTCTCAAACGGGTCGATGCCGTCCTTGATCCAAATAACCTTCTCGATGCCCAGGTACTCGCTGAGTTTTGCCTCGATCTGCTCCTTGGTGTACTGCGGATTGCGGTCCTCGTTGAGCAGGCACATCTCAGTGGTCACCACGGTGCCCTGGCCGTCGCAGTTAAACGAGCCCCCCTCGAGGATATAGTCCTCCGGACGATAACGGTTGACCTGCTCGAGCTGTGCCACCTGTAGGCCGATGCTCGCATCCTTGTCCCAGGGGAAGTACAGACCGTCAATGAAGCCGCCATACGCGTTGAAGTGGAAATGCGATAGCGCCACATCGCCCTTGTCATTAACGAGGAACGCCGGACCGGGGTCGCGAATCCAGGAGTCGTTGTACTCCATGTGGATTACGCGCACGTTCTCCACGCCGTCAAAGATCTCGCACACCGCGGGGAAATCCTCAGCGTTGACGCCCACCGTAATGGGCTGGAAGCGTGCGACCGTTTTAATGATCTCGGTAAAGACCTTCTGAGCGGGCTTGGCACCGCAGCGCCACACGTCGGAGCGATGCGGCCAGAGAATCCAGGTGCGCTCCTGCTCCTCGTACTCGCCGGGCATATAGAAACCCTCTTTTTTGGGCGTTGATTCGCTCTCGTAAATGGTCTTCATGTTGGCTCCTCACTTTGGGTCGAACCTGTTTGATGACACCCCCATTGTGCTGCGGCGACAACGGCGTCTCAATGGGCCTTGGGTACCCATTCGGCAGCCAAAAGTCGACCGTTCACTGACCTAAAGTTCTAGTGGACCGGCACGCATGCCATACTGGCTAGATGGCACGAAAGGACTCCCCATGACACATGCGAACAACGCAGATAACCAGAACGTTGAGCTCTTTGCTCAAGATTGGGCCGCTCTCAACGAATGCGCACTGTGGACACATGAGCAGGGGTCGCTCAGTGCACTGCAGGAAGGCCTACTCAAACGCATCGCAGACGTGATTGTGCACCGTGTCTCGATGTTCGATATCGCCCAGACGGGGGCTCACGGACAAACGCAATTTGTTCGCCCCGTCGCATACGGAATGTCCGCACAGGCGCTTGATGATTATTACGAACGCTACGCCGCGTATGACTACACCATTTGGAGCTTTGACACGCGGGTGGTCGATGTATATCGCGATCTGGACCTGGTGGATGTCGAGCGCCGCAATGGCACGCCCATCTACCTGGAATGGATGCAGCCCCTGGGAATTTATTATGGCTGCACGGCCACACTGGCGCACAAGGCCACGCCGCTCGGCTCGATTACGCTGTTCCGCGCCGAGCAAGACGGCGACTTTACCGATTCGGAGCTCGAGATCCTCCGCCAGATTGCCCGGCACCTGAGCTTGCACCTGCATCAGCTGCTCCCACACGGGTATGCCGAGGGCGCAGATGAAAGCCCCGCCAGCGTGCTTGCCATCAAGGCCGCTCTGCTCCCCCGCGAAGCCGAGGTCCTCAAGTTCATGCTCACCGGCAAGACCAACCACGAGATAGCTGTTGAGCTCTATATCTCCGAGTCGACCGTCAAAAAGCACGTCAACGCCATCTACCGCAAACTCGGCGTCAAAAACCGCATGGGTCTCATGGCGCTGCTGCAGCCGTAGTGCACTCCCCCTCGGGACAGCATGGATCCACTTTGGTTTACAAACGGCGGATGAGCCAGTTGTAAATGACTTGGCCGATAACAGATGATGTTGACCAACTGTTATCGGCCAAGCGGATATCAACATGCAGCCTTTGTTTGCAGAAAAACCTGAGACCCTAAAGGGATGAAATCTAATAAAAGGTCCTCGGTAATTACCATAATCTTGTAGTAGTGTTTTCCACAATCTTATAGTAGCCCAGTTCAGAAGCGTTATTTATAGAATCGATATCTCGGACCCTAAATAACAATAACCACCACAATGGGAACTGTCCCCATTGTGGTGGCTTGCAGGCGAGTTGACTTATTCGACTATCGCGCGCCGGCCGTGTCCAAGTCTAGAGCGTGGCAAGGCGCTTGGACTCGTGCGCGGCGAGCGCAATGGAGATGATGCCGGTAATGGCGTCGGCCACCACCAGGGCGATCCACACGCCCTCAACACCCATCATGTTGCCGAGGAGGTACATAAGCGGCACTGAGCAGATCACATAGCGAAGCAGGCCGGTAAACGTGGCGACACCAACCTTCTCGACCGCCTGGAAATATATCGACATGGTCATGGCAAGATAGCCCAGGGCAACAGCCAGGATGACGGTACGCGTGGCGTTGGCGGCAACCTCAAC
>CATXML010000194.1 GCA_958372035.1 uncultured Collinsella sp.
GAGACGGCTGCCGCATCCGATGCCCCCGCCGGCGAGCTCGTCAAACTCGTGCGCAACTTCCGCAGCCACGACGAGGTGCTGCGCTATGTGGCGCGCGTCTTTGACGGCGATACCGGTGGTTTGATGCAGGGGTTCTTGGATCTTGAGCCGAGTGACGATCGCGAGGACAAGCTCAAGGCAAAGGCGTCGCGCCGCCAGGCGGTCTTCGTTGCCGGCGGCAGCACCCAGGAGCGAACGCAGGCGAAAGCTCGTGCGATTGCGGAGCGATTCCAAGCGCTCGTTAAAGCGGGCCAGCCCCAGGGCAGCATGGTACTGCTACTGGGGCGCATGACCAATGCCGATGTCTACGCACAGGCGTTTCGCGACCAGGGGCTCGACTGCGTCATCGCGGGCGGCTCGGTCTTTGCCCAGGCTGCCGAGGTCCAAACGGTGCGTGCCCTGGGGTGCGCGCTTGCTAACCCGGCCGATACGGCGCAGGGTCTTATGCCGCTGCTGGCCTCGCCGATGTTTGCGCTCGGCGCTCAGGAGTTCCTGGCGCTGGCGACCAAGCTGGACGACCAGACGGGGGAGACCTCGCGCCGCAACATCGACGTGGGCATCATGAGCGATTGCGATGTGCCGGGGCTGCGGGATCTGCCGCTGCTGACGCGCGCCCGTGAGGTGCTGCGCTATGCACTTCGTCGCGTGGGGCGCGATTCGTTCGCCGCCATCGCGCGCGATACTGTCAACGCCTCCGGCTGGTTTGTGCGTCTGGCGCAGCGTGGTCCCGAGGGCAAGGCCATCGCCGCCAACGTGCTCAAGGCGCTCGACGCCGTGGCCGAGGCAGAGGCCGAGCTCGGCAATTCTCCGCGCTCCATCGCGCTCGCCTTCGACCGCTTCTTGGCGGGCAAGGAGGCCCCGGGCGCGCTCAACGAGGAGGGCGACGGCGCGGTGCGCATCATGACGGTGCATGCGTCCAAGGGTCTGGAGTATCCGGTCGTAGCGGTTGCCGAGTGTTTTGGCGTGCGCAAATCGTCCGGTGCGGCTCAGATGGGGCGTGTCGAGGGCGGAGCGCAGGTCGTGGCGCTGCCGGCACGCTTCGACGGCGTTAAACTCGCGGACGGCACGTTCGTGAAGGGCGATGACGTCAAAAAACAGTTTGAGCACGCGTTTAAGGGCAAGGGCACGTCGCTGTGGCTGCCGCCAGAGCTCATGGAGGACGTCTGTGCGACGGGCTCTCCCGCCGAGGCATTTGCCCGCCTGCGTAACGACGACCTGCAGCTTTCGCTCGAGGAGCGGGCTCGCTTGCTCTATGTCGCCATGACGCGTGCGCGAGAGCTGGTCATTCTGGCGATGGATGCCGGCGTGAGCCGCGGCAAGGTGACGGCGCCGACCTTCGACGTCGAGACCGATCTGACCTATGACGTGCTGCGTCGTATTCTGCCTACCGACGCTCTGGACATGCCGCAGCTCGATGCCGACCGCCTGGTGTTCGACAACTCCAAGCCGGGCGACTACGAGCTCATCTCGCTGGCGGACTTTACGTTTGGCGAGCAGGCGTTTGAGGCCAATGCTTCTCTGGATGCCGAGGGCAGGCTTGTCCGCGGCGATGCGGAGCCGGGGGGCGCCGGTGCGGATGCCCGCGCCGCCGTTCCCGGCCCTGCCGACCCCGAGCCCGATGCGTTTGAGCTCGTGTATCCCCAGACGGTGGGCGTGCGCATGGGCGCCTGCCCGTATCCGGTGCGCGATTCGTACAGCTACTCGTCAATTGCCGCGGCGCTGCATGCCGAGGCCGAGGACCGTGCCGCCGAGGCGCGCGTGCCCATGGACGAGGCTGGCGATGATGCCGAGTCGGATGGCTCGGAAATGACGGATGCGGACGTGGCCGCTGTCGAGCCCGCCGGCAATCCCATGGCCTTGGGTTCGGCCTTCCATGCCGCCTGCCAGTGGCTGATCGAGATGGGTGCCGATGAGCTGCCCGCCGAGCGTGCCGACGCCCTGGCTCGCCTGTGGCGCCTGACGCCGGAACAGCGCGAACGCTTCGACGTTGCCCTGGATCGCTGGCTCAAGTCGGCGGTCCGTGCCGAGCTACTTGCCTGGCCGTGCGTTCGCGCCGAGGTGCCGTTCTTTTCGCTGGGCTGCGAGGATGAAGACATCGCTCGCTACGGTGCATATGCCGAGGGCGCCATCGATGCTTTGGCGACGAACCCGGCGGATTCGTCATGCGCGCTGGTCATCGACTACAAGACGGGCGGCACGCCGGACGAGACGCCGGAACAGCTGCAGGAGAAGCACGCCCTGCAGGCGCGCGTCTACGCTGATGTTTTGCACAAGGCGGGCTTTGAGGCCGTGACCGTCAAGTTCGTCCGCGTGGAGCAAGTCGACCTCGCCAACCCGTGCGAGCCTCAGGTGGTCACCTACAGCCTCTAGCCCTCAATAACTTGCGGTGGAATACGGACTGTTTTGGCCAAAAAAGCCGCCAAACAGTCCGCATTTCACCGCAACTGCGTGAGTAGCCGTGTGGGTTTGGCTAGGTTCGGGTGCTGTCCGTGCCGTGGGGTAAAATCGTTCAGTCAGAACACGAACCCGCATCGGAGCTCATCACATGGCATTCGTCCATCTGCACAATCACACTGTTTTCTCCATGCTCGACGGCGCAACCCGTATCCAGGATATGGTCAACCGTGCCGTTGAGCTTGGCATGCCCGCCGTGGCCATTACCGACCACGGCTACATGTATGGCGTGCCCGACCTGGCGCTGGCCTGCGACGCCGTCAACCACAACACGCCCGAGTACAAAACCTGGAGCCACGACAAGGCCTTCTTGGAAAAGGATCGCCGCGACGAGCTGGTGGAGCCCGACCCCGAGGCAAGCCCGCGCGAGCATGCCCAGTATGTGAAGGACATGGCCATGTGGGACGAGAAGGGCAACATCGACGAGCTCAAGCCGCCCCTGGTCATCAAACCCATCTTTGGGTGCGAGGTCTACTTTACGCCGGACGAGACGCTCGCCCGCGACCATAAGCCCGAGCTCTACCACATGATCCTTCTGGCCAAGGACCAGGAGGGCTACGTCAACCTGATGCAGACGGTCTCCGAGGCCGCCGTGCAGGGCTTTTACTACAAGCCGCGCGTGACGCTCGACAACCTGCGCCGCCACGCCAAGGGCATGATCTGCACGAGCGCCTGCATCGCCGGCATCATCCCCAAATACATCGACCGTGGTGACATGGAGGGCGCCATCAAGTGGGCCGAGACCTTCCGTGACACCTTCGAGCCCGGCGATTTTTATATCGAGATCCAGGAACACGGCATCACCACCGACAACGGCCTGACCGATGAGCAGATGGACCGCACGCTCATTGACATCGCCAAACAGGTGGGCGTCAAGGTTATCGCCACCAACGACTTCCACTACCTGCGCCGCGAGGACGCGCCCGTGCAGGACGTCATCATGTGCATTGGCATGAACGCCAAAGTCGACGACCCCAACCGCATGCGCATGACTGGCTCGGAGTTTTACATGAAGACCGAGGAGGAGAT
>CATXML010000195.1 GCA_958372035.1 uncultured Collinsella sp.
GGTCTATGCCGTCCTCTTTTCATGCCAATTTGTTCGCTCTGGTGCCCGCTCGCTGTCCGTCCTCTGCTTGCGGCGCTGCTTTGGTTCTGGCATTTGGGGTAGTTGCTGGGGACGTTCTTGAAAGACTAGTCGTTTAAGAACGTCCCCAGCGACTAGGTCAAAAGGCTTCGAGGGCGGCGTGCTCATGCCCGTCGTGGTGCGCCCGAAGGGGGGGGACGGCTGCTACGAGCTCGATCATTTGCGAGGAGAAGACGAACCAGTCGTTGCAGATCCAATATGGATCTCGCCGACCTCGGCAAGCTGCTCGATGAGTGGAAGCCCTGTCGGGTCGTCTATTTCAACACCACCCAGAATGATGGTGTCATCGCGCAGGTCGATCTGCGTGTTGAGCACAGCGAGGTTAAAGCCGGAGGCCACAAATCCGATAGCAGCCAGGACGAGCCCCGTGGCAACAAGCCCACCCGCTACGGCAAGGTAAATCCTTTTTACGCTGGACATGTTTGCACTCCTTCCTATGCCGTGAGCGGCGCCGCTTCGGCGCCCATGCGGCTCTTATTGCCTCGATCTTTCCAGAAGGGCGAAACGGCTTTCTTCGCCCAAAGGGCAGAGAGGCGCGCGATCTGCTTGGACGCCGTCCAGGCGCCGGCTCCCGTGAGGAGCGCCACACCGATGGAAGCGAATCCCATTCCCATCGAGGCCAAAACGTACGGAACATGCCCGATAATGATGCCGTCCACGGCGAACAGGAGCCCTACCAGGCCCGCGCCCCCGAATGCCGCGGCCACGATCCACACGCAGAGCGCAAGAACCCAAATACAGATGTAGACTGCAGCGGCAACGGCGACGAACGCGAGCAGCAGCGGAATCCATACCGGAGAGCCCACGATGGCGAGCGCCCATAGAAGTGCCGTGCTCTTGCGCTTGGTCCTCGCGATCGCGCGCGGCACGGCGGGCAGTTCGTCGAGCGTTGCCTCGGCGACCTCACCGGGCGTGCCCATGGCGGCCACAGCCTCGGCCTCCGTCATGCCGTCCTCCATACGGTCGGCGATGGCCTCCGCGTAGAACTCCTGCGTTTCCTTTACCTGATCTGCCGGCAGGCAGGCCAGAAGCTCGCCCGGCCGGTTCAAGAACTCATCGCGCGTCATGGTGCGCCCCCTCCACGTAACGGTAGATCTCCTGCACGGATGGCCATTCGGCGAGGAACTCGGCGATACGCTCGCGCCCGGCGTCCGTGATGCGGTAGTACCTCCGCAGCCGCCCGTTGTGCTCGGCGGAGCGCGCGGTGATGCAGCCCGCCTTCTCCAGGCGCTTGAGCAACGGATAGAGCGTGGATTCCGTGAGCCCCATACTCGCGGGCACGTCCTTCACGATCTGATAGCCGTAGGATTCCTCGCCCGAGACGGCCGCGAGCACGCAGGCCTCGAGGAAGCCGCGCTTCATCTGTGCCTCCATCCGCACACCTCCTTTCGTAGTATACTGTGTAACACCTACTATATGACACATAGTATATGATGTCAACAGTTGTCGTATAGGGAGTCCGGTCTGTCTGTCCCCTGCGGGTACTCAATGGACGTACTTAAATGAGTACCCATCGCTCAAGGTGGCACCTGGGGACGTTCCTTATGTGCCGGCACTTTGGGACACTCCTTGTCAAGGTTTTGTTCCATCGTGCGGGTTGCTATTTAACGTGCGACAATGCCGTGTGGAAATCGAAATGTCTCCTGGGGGCTATCTATGCTGTACGAGTTTTGTGCCGAGAACTTTGAGCGTGTGCCGGCGGCTATCGATGCCGGTGCTAAGCGCATCGAGTTGTGCGACAACCTTGCCGTCGGTGGTACCACGCCCTCGGCCGGCGTTATCAGCACTACGGTCAGCTATGCTCACGAGCATGACGCGCGAGTGATGTGCATGATTCGCCCGCGTGGCGGTGACTTTCACTACAACCAGGACGAGCTGCGCATGATGGAGATGGACTTGGGTCTTGCCGTGAGCGCCGGCGTTGACGGCCTGGTCTTTGGCTGCTGCAAGCCCTGTGCCGGCGGCTGGGCGCTCGACGAGCTCACCCTCGGCGCCCTCGTGATGGCTACGGGCTGCGCGACCGAGGAGTGCAAGCGCGGGGCCATCGATATCACCTTCCACATGGCCTTTGACCAGCTCTCGCCCGAGGCTCAGCTGGACGCCATTGACACACTCGCCGACTGCGGCATCACGCGCATCCTGACGCATGGTGGTGCTGCCGGAACGCCGATCGAGGACAACCTGGAGCACCTGTCGCGTCTTGTCGAGTATGCGGGCGACCGCCTGACCATCCTTCCCGGCGGCGGCATTTCTACGGCCAACCGCGATACCGTGGCGGCGGCATTGAGCGTCTCCGAGCTCCATGGCACCAAGATCGTGCCGCTGGAGGCGTAACCCGTGGCGCTGGTATTTGACGTTCAGCAGGCGAACGGTAAGCCCGACGACAACCGGCGCCCTGGCACCGCGTGTCCCTTTTGCGATACCGAGGAACTTGCCGATATCATCCGGCGCGATGGTGACTGCATCTGGCTCGAGAATAAGTTCAAGACCCTGCGCGCCACCCGTCAAACCGTGCTGATCGAGTCGGCCGATCACGATGCCGACCTGGTGATCTATGAGCCGGATGAACTCCACCATGTGATGCGGTTTGCCCTGGGTTGCTGGCAGCAGATGATCGATTCACAGCAGTATCGCAGCGTTCTCATGTACAAGAACAAGGGTCCGCTCTCGGGCGGTAGTCTCGTTCATCCGCACATGCAGATTGTGGGTTTGGAGCAGGAAGACGGCTACACTTCGCTGACTTCTGCCAATTTCGAAGGCATCAATGTCTGGCAACAGGGGAGAATCTCGGTCAATATCTCAACCGAACCGATCATGGGGTTCTTTGAGATCAACGTTTCAGCCCCGCAGGGAATCGCCGCCAGCGATGACGCACGAGACCAAGCCGAGGCGGATCTCTTTGCCGATGCGATCCAGGTAGCTCTGCGCTATATCCTAAACGAGCACCACGGTGGTCGCGCAGAGTCGTACAACTTGTTCTTCTATCACCTGGGCGGTCGGACCATTGCCAAGGCGCTGCCGCGTTGGGTGGTTTCGCCCTACTTTGTCGGCTATCGTTTGGCCCAAGTCAATGCCGAGACGACGCTCGATATCGATGCTGAGCGTCTGCGTGCGCATCTGGAAACGCTCGTATAGCAAGACTAACACCCGCGTAATGCGGACAGCCTAGCGCGCCATGGCGTCGCGGCCGGCTTCGACCCGCTTGCGCTGTTTGGTGCGCTCCTCGCAGGTTAGGCACTCAAAGAGATGCCCGATAATCGAGGCCAGCACCTGCTGAAACAGCGTGCCGCACATGACGGGGAACACGACCTCGCCCGGAAAGTACTGCGTGGCGATGACGGCACCCGAAGAGATGTTGCGCATGCCGCAGGTAAAGCACATGGTAGTCGTCTCGCTATATGGCAGATGCAGCGCACGTGCGACCAGA
>CATXML010000196.1 GCA_958372035.1 uncultured Collinsella sp.
TCACCCGGCAAACGCAAATAGGACAGCCACGCAAAGACCAGGCTATCCACCGCGCAGAACGACCGTTCCTCAAACGGATCAAACGCCGTCTGGACATAGGTCAAAAAGTTAGGTGAATCCGACATGACTCTCCCATCAACTATGGCGAATTGGGGTAGGGTTACTTTGCACCAAAAAGGCGCCCGGACCGTGTGGACCGGACGCCTTTCATTGTAGCCTGTTGCCCAAAAGAGCTGGATTTAGCAGGAGAAGTCGACGCTGTCGATGATGTCCTTGAGGGCCTTGGCGGAGGCGGTAAGCTCATGCTGCTCGTCATCGTTCAGCGGCACGGGAACGCGGCAGACAACGCCGTCGCGGCCAACGACGGTCGGCATGGAGATGGCAAGATCGGACAGGCCATACTCGCCCACCATGAGCGAGGAGACGGGCAGAACGGTCTGCTCGTCACGCATGACGGCGGTGCAAATGCGCTTAACGGCCATGGCGACGCCGTAGTAGGTAGCGTGCTTCTTCTCGATGATGGTGTAGGCGGAGTTCTTGACGTCCTCGGCGATGCGCTTCTCGGCAGCCTCATGCTCCAGATGACCGTGAAGCTCGCAGAAGGTGTTCAGCGGAACGCCGGCAACCTGAGCGCTGGACCAAGCGACAAACTCGGAATCGCCGTGCTCACCCATGACATAGGCCTGGACATCGCGCGGGTCGACCTCGACATGGGCACCAAGCATCTGCTGCAGACGGCCGGTGTCGAGCACGGTACCGGAACCGATGACGTGGCCCTCGGGCAGGCCGGACATCTTGATGGCGGCGTAGGTCAGAACATCGACCGGGTTGGAGACGATGAGCAGAATGCCGTCGAAGCCGGACTTCTTAATCTCGGGAATAATGGACTTAAAGATGCTGACGTTCTTGTTGACCAGGTCCAGGCGAGTCTCACCGGGCTTCTGGGCAGCGCCAGCGGTGACGACGATCATGGCGGCGTCGGCGACATCGGAATAATCGCCGGCGTAGATCTTCATCGGCTCGGCAAACGTCATGCCGTGCGCGATATCCAGGGCCTCACCCTCGGCGCGGTTCTTGTCCACGTCGATGAGGACCATCTCGGAGAACAGACCACTCTGCATCAGCGCGAACGCCGAAGACGAACCAACGAAACCGCAGCCGACAATAGCGACCTTCTTCTCGTTAACCATTAGAAACTCCCATCTCTCTCCACAAGCAAGCCGCCCGGGAACGACCCGAGCGGCTTGCCGTAATCCCAATACATCCAATCGGGACTTTGATTATGCTCCTATTCGCAGCCAAAAATCGACCGTTTACCGAAATTGTTTGCAGGATTCGTAAAATAACTGCACGAAATCGGTTTCGAGCTATTGACGAGTCGAAACAGGTTTCTAATACAGACCCGCCTCGCGGATGGCCTCGACAGCCAAAGCAATCTGATCGGGCGGCAGGACCAGCGCCATGCGCACGTGCCCCTCGCCCGAAGGACCAAAGCTCGCGCCCGGCGTCACCACAACGCCGGCCTTCTCCATGAGCTCCTCGCAAAACGCCATGGAATCGGTGCGACCACCGGGAAGCTTGGCCCACACAAACATAGAGCCATGCGCGTTGGGACGCTCCCAGCCCAGGCCCTCAAGACCGTCGCACAGGGCATCGCGGCGCTCCTGGTACTTCAGACGCTGCGCCTCGACCTCATCGCGCGGACCGTTCAGGCAGGCGATAGCAGCCTTCTGGATCGGGAAGAACATACCAAAGTCGATCTGGCCGCGCAGCTTGGCAAAGGCCGAGACCACATCCTCGCGACCGACCAAAAAGCCGATACGCGCACCGGTGACGTTAAACGACTTGGAGAGCGAGAAGAACTCAACGCCCACCTCGAGCGCGCCGGGATACTGCAAGAAGCTGCCGCCCGGCTCGCCGTCGAACACGATGTCGGAGTATGCGTTGTCGTGAACGATGAGCAGGTCGTGCTCGCGGGCGAAAGCGATGATCTCCTCGTAGACCTCGGGCGTGCCCACCGAGCCCACCGGGTTGGCGGGCAGCGACACAATCATGTACTTGGCACGATCGGCCACCTCGGGATCGATACCCGCCACATAGGGCAGGTAATTGTGCTCCGCCACCAGCGGATAGTACTCGAGCTTGGCATCGGCGATCTTGGCACCTGCCTCAAAGACCGGGTAGCACGGATCGGGAACCAGAATGGTGTCACCCGGATCGAGCAGGGCAAGGCCCAAATGGCCAACGCCCTCCTGCGTGCCGTTGCACGACTGCACCATAGACGGCGTAATGCCCGAAACGCCAAAGCGACGCTCGTAGTAATCGCACACGGCTTGCTTGAGTTCGGGCAGGTCGCGCAGGGCATACTTCCACATCTCGGGGTCCTGGGCCGCTTGCGTGAGCGCCTCGACCACGTGGTCGTACGGCTTAAAGTCGGGCGTGCCCACGCTCATGTTGTAAATGGTCTTGCCCTGAGCCTTCAGCGCAAGCAGTTTGTTGTTGAGCGAGGCGAAGACCTCCGCGCCAAAGCGGTCGAGACGCTGCGATGCCTGCATGGTGCCACCTTTCGATATAAAAACGCGGCGCTCCGACAAGAGCGCCGCGCGATGCGGGCCATCAGATTGCAAAAGTGTAACGCTTGCAACCCCCGTATTGGTTCAATTTAGCCAACCTTAGTCAACTGGATTGAGCGCGTCGATCTGCGCGAGCCACAGACGCGAGCTGGCGTCACTCGGCATACGCCAATCGCCGCGCGGGCTGAGCGTCACCGAGCCCACCTTGGGACCATCGGGCAGGCAGCTGCGCTTGAACTGCTGGGCAAAGAAGCGACGATAGAACGTACGCAGCCACGTGTGGACGGTCTTGGCGTCGTAGACGTCCTCGAAGCTCTTGAGCGCCATGCGGTAGATCTTGCCCGGCTCAAAGCCAAAACGCAGCAGGTTGTAGAGGAAGTAGTCGTGCAACTCGTACGGGCCCACCAAATCCTCAGTCTTCTGCGCAATCTCGCCGTCGCCCGTGGGCGGCAGAAGCTCAGGGGACACCGGCGTATCGAGGATGTCGAGCAAGACCTCGGCAATACGCCCGCCAAAGACATCAGCCGCATAGCGCACCAGATGACGCACAAGCGTCTTGGGCACGCTCGCATTGACGGCGTACATGCTCATGTGGTCGCCGTTATAGGTAGCCCAGCCGAGTGCCAGCTCCGACAAATCGCCCGTGCCGATGACAAAACCGCCGGCCTGGTTGGCCAGATCCATCAGAATCTGCGTACGCTCGCGGGCCTGGCTGTTCTCGTAGGTCACGTCCTGCACGGTCGGATCGTGCTCAATGTCCTTGAAGTGCTGCTCCACAGCCGCGTGGATCGAAACCTCGCGGAAGCTCACGCCCAGGTCGCGCGCGAGCGACTCGGCGTTGGACTTAGTGCGATGCGTCGTGCCAAAGCCGGGCATGGAGACCGCCGTGATACCCGTGCGCGGCAGCCCCAGTGCATCGAAGGCACGCACC
>CATXML010000197.1 GCA_958372035.1 uncultured Collinsella sp.
AAATTCAAATAACCGGACAATCGATTCTTCTAGCAGAGGCCCCTTGGCCTTTAGTTTGATACAAGTTCCGCACGAGCCGGAAAGCACTTAATGTGCTTTCCGTGCGAGCAGGACTGTTCGCAGTAGCAAACTAAAGGCCAAGGGGCCCAGTCAACCTATCAGCAGCGATTACTCAGCAGCTAGTTGAATTTGAAGATCTTTGAGGCAAGACGGTATAGGCCGAGTGTGGTTTTGTCGCCAGCGCGGCCACGCAGATTGGTAAAGAAGCCGACCACGCCGTAGCGAGCACGACGATACATGCGCTCGTCGTAGGCCTTTAAATCGCTCCATAGCGTCTTCAGGCGCTCATCGGCGAAATCCTCATCGGATAGCTTGGTAAGCACCGAGCAGATCGCCATCATCATGGTGAAATAGCCCATCATGTACGAGCGCAGACGCGACGACTCAACATCGCTGTACAGGTGGAACGATTCCATCATGATGCGCGTAACGCGGAACTGCTGGTCCAGGCGTTTAACCATCGTCGCCTCGTTAACGCTCTGGCCCTCGCGACCGATAAAGTAGCGGTAGAGGTCGATATCGGCGTAATAGATAGTCTTGCAACGCGGCAGCGGCACGTAAGCGTAGATGTTGTCTACATAGAACGTGTGCGGCGGCATGGGAAGGTTGGACTCGCGCAGTACATCCGTGCGATAGCACAGGCTGTGCATGAGTAGGTTCTGGTCCAGACGGAAATGACCAATCTGATCCCAAGTAAAAATCTTTTTGCGCGGCAGGGCAAACTTGTAACCGATAGCGGTATGCGTACCCTCGTAAACCTTCTCGTACACGTAGTTCGAGATAAACAGGTCAACGCGCTGATCGCGCTCCTCAAAGCCGCGCAGGATCGAAAGCATGGTCGAAAGGGCTGCGCCGTCGAGCCAGTCGTCCGAGTCGACGACCTTGTAGTAGGTGCCCTGTGCCTCGCGCAGGCCCGAAAGGACGGCGATACCGTGGCCGCCGTTCTCCTGGTGCACCGCACGGATGGTACCGGGATAACGCGCCTCCCACTCATCGGCTTTAGCTGCCGTCTCGTCCTTGGAGCCGTCGTCCACCACAATAATCTCGATATCGGTGGCGTAATTGCTCCCCTCCAAGATGGAGGTGATGCAATGGTCCATGTCCTTGGCGGCGTTATATGAGGGAATACCGAATGTTATGACTTTATGCATGGCAGGCGATAATCTCATCCGAAAGATCGAGGGCAGAATTGGTCACGGCGTCCATATCGTAGTAACGATACTCGGCCAGACGACCCACCGGGTGGAAGTTCGTCAGGTTCTGGACGCGCTCAAGGTAGCGCTCATAGAGCTCACGGTTCTCGGGCTCCAGAATAGCGTAGTACGGCGTCTCGCCCGAGCCGGGCGTATAGGCCTTGGAGTACTCCTTCATGATGGTGGTCTTGCCGGGCAGGACCTGACCAGTCATGTTCTTGAACTCGGTGATGCGCGTATAGTCCTCGCTCGTGGTGTAGTTGACGGTGCCCACGGGCTGGAACTGGTCCATATCGAGCGTCTCGAACTTCATATCGAGCGTGCGGTACGGCAGCGCGCCCAGGTCGAGGTTGAATAGCTCGTCGAGCGGACCGGTGTAGACGATCTCGCCGCCATAGACCTTGCCGTCGATCTTGACGGTGGTCTCGTCGATTTCAAAGAGGTCACGGGCGTCTACGTCACAGAATACGTCGATCAGATCGTGATCGAGCATATGCTCGAACAGCGCGGTATAGCCGTCCTGCGGCATGCCCTGGAAAGGAGCCTGCGGGAAGTAGCGATCGTCATCGCCCACAAAGACGGGAACGCGCCCGGTAATCGAGGGGTCGATCTGGTCGGGCGTCTGGCCCCACTGCTTCATGGTGTAATGCAAAAAGACGTTCTCATAGACATAATCGGCGACCTCGGCAAGATCCGGGTCGTTCTTCTTGCGCAGCTCCATAATGGGCACCTTGACGTCCTTGCCAAAGGTCTCCACGAGCTTCTGATACAGCTCCTCGCCGCGCTCATCGCCAAAGGCGAGCTTGAGGCTCGCATGGTTAAAGGGTACGGGCATGAGGGTGCCGTTGATGTTGGCGAGCACCTTGTGCTGGTAGTCCGTCCACTTGGTAAAGCGCGACAGGAAGTTATGGACGCGCTCATTAAAAGTGTGATAGATGTGCGGACCGTACTCGTGGACCAGGATTCCGGCCTCGTCAGTGCAGTCGTAGGCATTACCCGCGATGTGGCCGCGACGCTCCAAAACGGCAACACGATAGCCGATAGTTTCGGCAAGACGGCGGGCGCAAACGGCACCGGCATAACCGGCGCCGACAACGATCATGTCGTACGCACCGGCATTAAAGCCTTCAGGCAGGCCTGAGGTAATCTGCATCGATACTCCTTGTCAAAAGCCACACGCTTTTTAACTGGGCTTTTTCTCGAACATACGTCGAGACATATTTATCAGAGCGATTATAGCGCTAATGCGTCCTATAATGAGCTTGCCACACAAGGAAAGCTCAAGCACCGCGGCGTACATTATTGAAAGGTAAACCCGCTAGCAGCGGGTTTATTCGTGTACAGCCGAGGGCCTGGAGCTTAGCGAAACGCTTGTAAGGAGTATCATGAGCGATTTCCTGAACCGTATGAAGTCTGCCGCCAAGGCCGACCTTAAGACGATCGTCCTGCCCGAGGGCGAGGATCCGCGTACCATCGTCGCGGCAAACAAAATCATCGAGGAGGGCCTGGCAAAGCTCGTCATCCTGGGCAACCCCGACGAGATCGATGTTCCCGGCGCCACCGTCATCGACCCGCGCAACGCCGAGAAGCACGAGGAGTACGCGCAGAAGTTTGCCGAGCTCCGCGCCAAGAAGGGCGTCACCATCGAGCAGGCTCGTGCCCAGGTGATGGACGCCACCTACTTTGGCACCATGATGGTCAAGATGGGCGATGCCGACGGCCTGGTCTCCGGTGCCTGCCACTCCACCGCCGACACCCTGCGCCCCGCGCTGCAGATCCTCAAGACTGCCCCGGGCACCAAGCTGGTCTCGGCCTTCTTCGTGATGTGCACCGACACCCCGCAATTCGGCACCGACGGTACGCTGATCTTCGCCGACTGCGGCCTCAACATCAACCCGTCCTCTGACGAGCTCTCCGAGATCGCCATCGCCTCGGCCCACTCCTGGTCCACCTTTATGGGCAATGTTGAGCCGCACGTGGCCATGCTCTCCTACTCCACCATGGGCTCCGCCGGTGGCGAGGTCGCCAAGAAGGTCCAGGAGGCCGTGAAGTTCTGCAAGGAGAAGGCACCCGAGCTCGCCATCGACGGCGACCTGCAGCTCGATGCTGCTATCGTCCCCACCGTCGCCCAGCTCAAGGCTCCCGGCTCCTCCGTCGCCGGTAAGGCCAACGTGCTCGTGTTCCCCGACCTCGAGGCCGGCAACATCGGCTACAAGCTGGTCCAGCGCTTCGCCGGCGCCGACG
>CATXML010000198.1 GCA_958372035.1 uncultured Collinsella sp.
CCTCGTGCACCAGGTCCAGGAAGGGGTTCATGGCTTCATAGGGATAAAAGAGCAGCTTGTCGTGCTGCAGCACCTGCTCGCGGATGGAGCGGGTCATGTCGATGGTGGGATTGGGCTGCGGCCTAAACGGCGTAAAGAGCAGCTCGTTGCGTAGATGCTCGGGAATCTTGCCCTCAATGCCAAAGACGTAGCCCAGGTTGAGCGGGATATCGCAGGTAAAGACCGAGCGGCGAGAAAGCTCGAGCGCCTTGCGGATGGTCTTGAGCGTTGACTTTTCGAGTGAGCCCGAGACGGCGAGTACCACCGGCTGCAGACGCAGGCGCTTCTTGAGGATGCGCTTCATGTGCTGGCGGTAATCCTCTTCCTCCTCGACGCCCTCGCCGTCCGGGTCGATATCGGCATTGCGGGTGACGCGGATCAGCGCGCGGTCGAGCGGCTTATAGGAGCCAAAGCAGCTATCCAGGCAGGCGAGAATGACGTCCTCGAGCAAGATGTAGGAGTAGGTGCCGGTGGGCGAGGGGATTTCGACCACGCGGTTCATCGAGGCGGGAATCTCGATCAGGCCCAGCAGGCTCTCCTCGTCGGTGACGCCGTCCAGGCCACAAGCCAGATAGAGCGCGCCGTTGCGCAAGTTGGGGAAGGGGTGGCGCGGGTCGATGACCAACGGCGAGATGACCGGCGATACGTAGGCCTGGAAGTAGCGGGTTACAAAGGTATGTTCCTCGGGCGTAAGCGAACCGATGCGAGCGCGGTGAACGC
The DNA here is from genome assembly GCA_958372035.1 of uncultured Collinsella sp. GTDB lineage: Bacteria > Actinomycetota > Coriobacteriia > Coriobacteriales > Coriobacteriaceae > Collinsella. The sequence continues at coordinate 760 of CATXML010000198.1, forward strand.
CCAGGGCGTTGAGTTTGCCCTCGATGTTCTTAAAAATGGACTCCCAACGGGTAAGGAGCCCGGGCAGCTCTGCCATGACGGCATCGACCTGTTCGGAGGCGGTCATATTGCTCTTGTTGTCGACAGGTTGCTTTTTGAGCTCGGCCAGGTCGGACAGGCCACCTACACGGACCATAAGGAACTCGTCGAGGTTGGACTCGAAGATCGAGACGAACTTAAGGCGCTCGAACAGCGGCACGGACTCATCGAAGGCTTCGTCGAGCACACGGTTGTCAAAGCGCAGCCAGCTGAGCTCTCGGTTCTGCGTGTACGAGAAGTCGCGCGGCGGTTTGCGCAGCTTTGCGGCGGCTTGCTTTTTTTCGATTTTGCTCGGCATATTCATCTGTCCGTTCAGTCCCCGCAGGGGACGGTAGCCTAACACTATTCTCTATTGTCTCAATTTAGTCGACCTATGGCACGGACGCATTGTGCGAACGGTATCTTTACCTACTTCTAACGCTGACGAGCCGAAGCACTAACGCCCGGTGCTTTGAGTAAGCGATCTATATCCTCACACAACTGGTGAGAATGTATGAATAAGAATGATAGCAAGCTGAATATAATCGAATGTAGGTCGAATCGAGGACAGGCGTCATATATATGCAGAAAACCGTTTTCGCTATGCAATTTTGAATCATGGATAACTTTGAGTGTTTCGTCTTGAATTACTAGAAAAAAATAACGTTTACCTAGGAAAATCTGCTTTACGAAACTGAAGTGCATCATGGGGGAATCATATGCGATATACCGTTCATCGCACTTTGCTGACCGTTCGGGGGCGAGGTGGAATTGCGGGTGGTTTTTGGATATAACTAGAGCTGTCAGCAAGCAGCGTCCCATACGGAGGGGCGCTGATACATTCGGCCAGTAAGGCCCGAAAGAAAGGTAGGAGGCCATGACGAAAGGTCTGCACGTGCCTTCCGAGATCGGCAAGCTCAGGAAGGTCTGCCTGCACCGTCCCGGCGACGAGCTCCTCAACCTGCCGCCCGACGAGCTCGAGCGACTCCTGTTCGACGACGTCCCGTTCCTGGAGGTCGCACAGCAGGAGCACGACACCTTCGCCCAGATCCTGAGGGACCAGGGCGTCGAGGTGCTCTACCTCGAGAACCTCGTCGCCGAGGTGTTCGACCAGGTCCCCGGCGCCCGCGCCGAGTTCACCGACCAGTACATCGCCGAGGCAGGCATCCGCGGCCAGCACATGCCGCAGATCGTCCGCGAGAAGCTGGACTCCATCGAGGACAACCTCGAGTTCGTCAAGAAGACCATGGCCGGCATGACCAAGGCCGAGATCGACATGCCCCTCACGGCGTCCACGACCCTCGACTCCCTGGTCAACTCCGAGTCCGAGTCCGACCTGATCATCGACCCGATGCCCAACCTCTACTTCACCCGCGACCCGTTCGCGGTCGTCGGCGAGGGCGTCAACCTCAACCGCATGTACTCCGTCACCCGCAACCGCGAGACCCTGTACGGCAAGTACATCTTCAAGTACCACCCCGACTACAAGGACGTCTCCCTGTACTTCCGCCGCGACTGCCAGTTCCACACCGAGGGCGGCGACGTGCTGAACATCAACGAGAAGACCCTCGCCGTCGGCATCTCCCAGCGCACCCAGGCCGCCGCTATCGACATCATGGCCCAGAACATCTTCTGGAACTCCGACTCCAAGGTCGAGCGCATCCTTGCCTTCGACATCCCGGTCTCGCGCGCCTTCATGCACCTCGACACGGTCTTCACCCAGATCGACGTCGATAAGTTCACGATCCACCCCGCCATCATGGGCACCCTGCGCGTCTACGAGCTGACCGCCGGCAAGAACCCGGGCGAGGTCAACATCCGCCTGATCGAGGACACCCTCGAGCACGTCCTGGAGGACGCCACCGGCGTCGACCAGGTCAAGCTGATCCCCTGCGGCGGCGGCGACCCGATCGCGGCCTCCCGCGAGCAGTGGAACGACGGCTCCAACACCCTGTGCGTCGAGCCCGGCAAGATCTGCGTCTACGCCCGCAACACCGTCACCAATGACGTGCTGTACAAGGAGGGCCTGGACCTTCTCGTCGTGCCCTCCGCCGAGCTCTCCCGCGGCCGCGGCGGCCCGCGCTGCATGAGCATGCCCTTCTGGCGCGAGGACCTCTAAGTCTTTCCGTTTCCGGTGCGGTCCCCCTACAACCGCACCGGTTTCGCCCGTCAAACGGGCAACACTAATTACTTACGTAATTCATTTCTTCGAAAGGAAACGAACCATGGGTGTTAACCTCTCCGGCCGTAGCTTCCTCAAGCTCCTCGACCTCACCACCGAGGAGATCGAGTACCTGCTCAAGCTCTCCAAGAACTTCAAGGACATGAAGCGCGCTGGCGTTCCGCACCGCTATCTCGAGGGCAAGAACATCGTTCTGCTCTTCCAGAAGACCTCCACTCGTACCCGCTGCGCCTTCGAGGTCGGCGGCATGGATCTGGGCATGGGTGTCACCTACCTCGATCCGGGTTCGTCGCAGATGGGCAAGAAGGAGTCCATCGAGGACACCGCCCGCGTTCTCGGCCGCATGTATGACGGCATCGAGTTCCGTGGCTTTGCCCAGGACGATGTCGAGGAGCTCGCTGCTAAGTCCGGCGTGCCCGTGTGGAACGGCCTGACCACTGAGTGGCATCCCACCCAGATGCTCGCCGACATCCTGACCGTCCAGGAGAACTTCAAC
>CATXML010000199.1 GCA_958372035.1 uncultured Collinsella sp.
CCTCGTTGCGGGCAACCAACGTCGACCCGTCGTAGCTCGCGTTCTTACCAACCAAAATCGTTGTGCACGGCATGCGCATCCTCCTTGAGCGAAGAAATCAAACGGCAACAGTGTATCGCTTCGGCGCAAATAGGGCGAAACAGCTGCCCCGGCAACCCCTGTGGGCAAAAAACGCCTATTTCGATGCGCGCTCCGCCGCCTCGATCACGTGCTTGGCGAGAATCGCCGTCGTTACAGCCCCCACGCCGCCCGGCACGGGAGTAATTGCGCCAGCGATCGGCTCCGCAGCATCAAAATCGACATCGCCGACCAGCTTGCCGGCGGCCTCGTCCCAGTTAATGCCCACATCGATGATCGTCTGGCCCTCGCGAACCGCATCCGCGCCAATCGTGCGCGCGCGTCCAACGGCCGCAACCACAATATCAGCCGCACGGCACTCGGCAGCCAAGTCACGCGTATGCGTATGGCACGTCGTCACCGTGGCATTGCGAGCCGTAAGCATGGCGGCTACGGGACGGCCAATCACGAGCGACCGACCGACGACCGCGACCTTGGCCCCATCCAGCTCAACGCCGTAATGGTCCAGCAACGCCAACACGGCCTCGGCCGTGCAAGGAGCAAAGCCCTCGCCTCGCCCCGAAAGCGTGGTAAGCAGCGAGGCCGGCGTCATGGAGTCAACATCCTTGGCGGGCTCGAGTGCCGCGGCAACTGCATCCTCGTCAAGGCCGTCGGGCAACGGACGAAACATCAGGCAGCCGTGAACAGCGGGGTCAGCATTGATGTCCTTAATAGCCGCCAGCAGCTCGTTCTGCGAAACATCGGCGGGAAGCAAGACGCGGCGAGCCTCAATGCCAACCTTCTCGCAGCGCTTGAGGGCGCCGCGCTCGTAGGACAGGTCGTCCTCGCGCTCGCCCACACGAACGATGGTCAGTGTCGGCACGATGCCCTGTTCGCGCAGGGCGGCGCAACGAGCGGCCAGCTCCTCGGTCAAAGCGCGGGCAACGGGAGCGCCCTTGAGCAGCTCTGCCATGGCTATCCCCTCTTCCTTGCGGCGTCAGCAGCACGGCGCGCCAGTGCATCGGCGCGCGGCAGCCACGTATCTAGTAGTTCATCGCACGCCGCCTCGAGTTCCTCGGCGCGCGCCCGGTCTTTCATAGATGTGGTGTTGGCAAAGAGCGTCAGGCTCGCACCCTGCATGGCGGCGCGGCAGAACACGGCACCGCACGCCACGTCGGACAGCAACTGGCGCGAGCCTTTGTCTGCCATGTCCTCGAGCAGCGCCAGCGCGCGCCCGCAGGCATCCATGATCCGGTACGGCGGCATGGCCGCCACGCGCAACGCGTCCTGAATCGCCGCGGGTCGAGCCGGATCCTCGCGCGGAATACCATACGACGCGGACACCTGGCCGTATGCACGAACATCCTCGGCAACCAGACCCACTAGTTCCTGCGCCAACTCGTCTGCCTGGGCAAATGCACGCGTCAGATCGTCCGCCCGATCGCTAAGCGCGGGATTGGTCGCCCCGTAGCGAGCGACCATCCCGCAAAGCGAGGCGCCCAGCGCGCCCACAAAGGCGCTCGCGCTACCGCCGCCGGGAACCGGCTCGCGCGCGGCCAGCGCCTCGGCAAACCCACGGCAGGTCTTGTCCATCATCTCTTGGCTCATACGTATGCACCTTCAAGTCATATAGATCGGTCGGGCGGCAACCGCCGACCAACCGCATCAAACACGTAATGATGCTAAGTCTAGCCCATAAGCACATGAGCGTCAGCACACCTGGCCATCGCGGATTTCTATGACGAACGATAGGCGTCGGCGCCGCAAACATGGGACACATGGCCCACCTTTCGAGACTCCCGAACGGCACAAACTGGGGCATATCTATAAGTAAGGAACCCGTTGGGGCACGGCCGCGCAACGGCCACAAGCGGTGAACGGAGGCATAAGCCGCACAGTACACAGAGACATCCGCCGCCAGCGCAATCAGTACCCCAACAGCATGCGGCGCCGTGATGTCATCGGCAGACAAGGAGGACGCCACCATGAAGAAAAAGACCCTATCGATCCTTTCCCTTTGCATCGCCCTCTTTGCCGCGCTCGCCCTCGTGGGCTGCGGCGGGAACGCATCGGGCGGAGGCAGCAGCGCCGCCAAGGGCGAGAGCAAGGAAAAGGCCCCCGTCGCCAAGAAGACCGACTTTATCTGGTTTAAGGTCGAGATGCCCGAGGGCGTTGGCGTAAGCGACTCGGCAGGCAAGAACGCCGACAGGGTCCAGCTCACCTTCCCCGAGAACGAGAACACCACAGTCGACCGCTTTATCCCCGTTTGGGAAGAGAAGATGACGGCAGAAGAAGCTCTTGCCGATGAGGGTCGAAAGAACAGCATGTTCCAGTGGAAAGTTGGCGACCCCGTCGAGCACAACGGCAGGACATGGCTCACCGGAACGTGCGAGGACAACCGCGGCACCCATACCTATCTCTTTACCGACGTTGAACCGGGAAGCGTCTGCGTTCTCATCGCGAACTTCGATCAGCACGAGAAAGAAGCCGAGACGCTCCTCAACTCCATCGAGTTCCCCGATGACATGGCGAAGGCAGTTGCCGAGGCACGCGAAGTTGAGATTTCGAGCATCGAGATCAAGTAACGGGACCCCGCACACGCCCACGTACGCGCGCCCCATTAAAACAACGGGCACCCAACCCCGGGGAGGGCCGACAACATCGGCCCTCCCCTCTTTTGCGCCCGAACATATTGCCACTTAACGGCGCAAATCCGGCCCTCAGAATGGGACACATGGCCCACCCTAGCGAACCGTCCACGCGTACAGTAAAGACAGGTAATCCATGGGCGGTTACAGATCGAGGAGGACACGACCATGAAAAAGAAGGCCTTTGCGATTCTCACCCTCTGCATCAGTCTCTTTGCCGCGGTTGCCCTGGTGGGCTGTGGCGGAAGCGGCGGCGCTACCGGGAGTGGCGGTGGCGGCGGAGCAGAAAAGCCAGCCGTGGATATGAGGACCGACTTCATTTGGTTTAAGGTCGAGGTCCCCGAGGGCGTCGAGGTCACCGACGTCGCAGGCGATACCGCCGACAGGGCCCAGTTTAAGTTCACCGAGAGCGAGCACGCCAGCGATCGCTTCATCCCCGTCTTCGATCCTGACAAGAACGCCGACGAGCTGTTCGACTACGAGGCAAAGTGGAATGCCAGCTTTGAGTGGACCGAGAATGACTCCGTCAAGTACAACGGCAAGACTTGGCGCAACGCTTCCTATACACACTCGGGCGGCGTAACGACTGAGTACTTCACCGAAGCAGGCGGCGGCAGCGTTTACGTGAGCATCGACAATGTCGAGGAGCACAAGGACGCCGTCGAGACCATGATGAAGTCTCTGGAGTTTGCCGATGACATTGCCAAGGCCAAGACCGAGGCCATGGACGTCAAGCTCGACGATATCGAGATCAAGCGCTAAGCGACTGGCGA
>CATXML010000200.1 GCA_958372035.1 uncultured Collinsella sp.
AGCTGCTCGACACCATGGATATCGAGCGCGAGCGCGGCATCACGATCAAGTCCAATGCCGTTCGCGTGTCCTATGACGCCGACGATGGCGAGACGTATCAGTTCAATCTGATCGATACGCCGGGCCACGTTGACTTTACCTATGAGGTCTCGCGCTCGCTGGCAGCCTGTGAGGGCGCGGTGCTCGTTGTCGACGCCACGCAGGGCGTCGAGGCGCAGACTGTCTCCAACGCGACGCTCGCCATGAACGCCAATCTGGACATTGTGCCGGCCATCAACAAGATCGACCTGCCCTCTGCCCATCCCGATGAGGTTAAGACCGAGATCGAGGATGACCTGGCGATTCCCGCCGATGATGCCGTGTGTGTCTCGGGCAAGACCGGCGAGGGCATCCATGATCTGCTGGAGTCCATTGTCTTTTTGATCTCTCCGCCCAAGGGCGATGCGAACGCGCCGCTCAAGGCACTCATTCTGGATTCGTACTTCGACGAGTATCGTGGCGTCGTCGCCACGGTGCGCGTCTTTGACGGCTCCATCAAAAAGGGCGATACCCTGCGCATGATGCAGGCAGAGGGCGACTTTTTGGTCGACGGCGTGGGTGTCAAGCGTCCTGCCGAGACCCCGGTTGACGCGCTGACGGTTGGCGAGGTCGGCTATGTGGTCACGGGCCTGAAGGACCCCGAGGCCGTTCGCGTGGGCGACACCCTTACGTGGGCGTCGAACCCCTGCCCCGAGCCGCTTCCGGGTTACCGCGAGGCCAAGCCCATGGTCTATACGGGCCTGTTCCCAATCGATAACAAGGACTACGAGAACCTGCGTGACGCGCTCGATAAGCTGCACGTTAACGACCCATCGTTGGTGTGGGAGCCCGAGACCTCGGTGGCGCTCGGCTTTGGCTTCCGCGTGGGCTTCCTGGGCCTGCTGCACATGGAAGTCGTCAAGGAACGCCTGGAGCGCGAGTTCAACCTGGACCTCATTGCCACGAGCCCCTCGGTCGACTATCACGTCTACAAGACCGACGGCGAGATGATCGATGTCCGCAGTCCGCAGGACCTTCCCGAGGCCACCCGCATCGATCGTATTGAGGAACCCTACCTCAAGGCAAAGATCATCTGCCCGCCTGAGTACACGGGTGCCGTCATGCAGCTCGCCATCGAGCACCGCGGCGTCACGACCGACATGATCCACCTGACGAGCAAATCGGTCGAGATGCGCTTTGATATGCCGCTCGCCGAGCTCATCTTGGACTTCTTCGATCAGCTCAAGAGCCGCACCAAGGGTTACGCCTCGCTCGACTATGAGTTCAACGAATATCGCCCCTCTGAGCTCGTCAAGCTCGACATCCTGCTTTCGGGCGACGAGGTGGACGCGCTTTCGTTTATCGTCCATAAGGACAAGGCATATGGCCTGGCCCGTGGCCTGTGCGACAAGCTCAAGGAGATCATCCCGCGTCAGCTGTTCGAGGTGCCCATCCAGGGTGCTATCGGCAACAAGATCATCGCCCGTTCCACCGTCAAGGCGCGTCGCAAGGACGTTCTTGCTAAGTGCTACGGCGGCGATATCTCGCGTAAGCGCAAGCTGCTCGAGAAGCAGAAAGAGGGCAAGAAGCGTATGAAGGCCATCGGATCGGTCGAGGTCCCGCAGGAGGCCTTTATGGCGATCCTCAAGGTGGACGAGTAGGTCTATGGCTCTTTCCGAATATAGTCTGCGGCTGCTGGGCGCCTATGCCGAGCAGCCGTTCCTTATGGCTCCCATGGCGGGCGTGACCGACCCTGCCTATCGCATCATGTGTCGCCGCCGCGGTGCCAACCTTGCCTACAGCGAGATGGTGAGCGTGGCAGGCCTTGCCTATGCCAGTAATAAGACGTGGCGCCTGGTGCTACCGGCCGACGAGGAGCAGCAGATTTGCGTGCAGCTCTTTGGCTCCAAGCCCGATCAGTTTGCGAGCGCCGTCGCCGCCGTCGAGGAGCGCGTTGGCGATCGCCTGTCGCTCATCGATATCAATATGGCATGTCCCGCCCGCAAGGTCGTTACCAAGGGCGAGGGCTCGGCGCTCATGCGCACGCCCGACCTGGCCGAGAAGATCGTCGAGGCCACGGTGGGCGCGGCGCACGTGCCCGTGACCGTCAAGATTCGCAAGGGCTTTTATGCCGAGGACCGCAATGCCGCGACATTTGCCCAGATGCTTGAGAGTGCAGGGGCTGCCGCAGTCGCCGTGCATGGTCGTTGCGCCACGCAGCTCTACACGGGCCAGGCCGATTGGTCGGTCGTCGATGAGGTCGCAGATGCCGTTGAGATTCCCGTGATCGGTTCGGGTGATGTGTTCACCGCCGAGGATGCCGCGGTGCATCTGCGAAACTCGGGTGCCAGCGCGGTGTTTATCGCGCGCGGCATCTACGGGAACCCGTGGGTGTTTGGCGATGCTCGCGCTCTTGCGCTCGATGGCACACCGGTGCCGGCGCGCAGCTCTGTCGAGCGCCTGGACGCCCTGCGTGAGCACCTAACGCTGACGCATGAGCTCCTGCCGCTCATGTCGCGTGCCCGTACGTACGCAAGCTGGTACTTAAAAGGCATGCCCCATGCCGCCGCTTGGCGTGCTCATGTGGTGCGCTGCTCCACGTATGAGGAGTTTATGGCGCTGGTCGATGAGATCGAGCATGATGTGGTGGCCTGCGAGGCTGCCCTTGCCGCCGGCGAATCGGTGCCCCCTCATCCGCTGGAGGCTTAAGGGTGGCCGTTACCGCGCTGTACGTGCACGTGCCGTTCTGTGCCCAAAAGTGCCGCTACTGCGACTTTGACTCGCGCAGCTTTGCTCTGTGTGATTTGGATGCTGCGCTCGATTTCTATTTTGAGCAGCTGTATGCGCGCCTCGATTCCTTTGGCGACGCCGGGGCGCTTGCGCAGGTCCGCACGGTCTATATTGGCGGCGGCACGCCCTCACTGGCTGGGGAGCGCCTGGTGAAACTTGCCCGTCGTATCTCCATGTGGTGCAAGCCCGTTGAATTTACTTGCGAAGCCAATCCTGAGTCGCTGACCGTCGAGCTCGCCACCGCGCTTGCCGAGGCGGGTGTCACGCGCATCTCTCTGGGCGTGCAAACCCTCGACAATACCGAGCTGGCTGCTATTGGCCGCATTCACGATGCTAATCGGGCACTTGCGGCTATCGCGACGGTGAAGGACGCTGGCCTCGATGTGTCGTGCGACCTGATGTGCGGCCTACCCGGGCAGACGGCCGCAAGCTGGCGGAGCACGCTCGATGGCGTGCTGGCGGCGGCGCCGCATCATGTGTCGATCTACCCGCTCACGCTTGAGGAGGGGACGCCTCTTTATCGCATGGCGTGCCGTGACGAGTCGCTCGAGCCCGATGAGGATTTTCAGGCTTCGTGCATGGACGCGGCGCGTGAGCGCCTGGGTGCGGCCGGCTATCTTCCGTATGAGGTGGCAAGCTACGCGCTCGACGGCCATGAGTGCGCCC
>CATXML010000201.1 GCA_958372035.1 uncultured Collinsella sp.
CGAAGCCCGATTAGAGTACCATCCGCCCCACTTTCAACTGCACCGAACAGAACGGACGGTCGATTGCCGCCCGTGAACGCACCCCCTTCACAACCTGCGCAAATGTCCTACAAAAGTTCTCGACAAGCTCCTTCCTTCTCTATAACAAAACGGGCGCCTACCGTAGCGGGCACCCGTAAAGGCAAGATATGATGAACGCACCAGACAGACGCATCCAATAAGCTAATTAGCTCCGTGGCCCATCTCGACGACCTTAGTCAACGAGCCAAACACACCCTCATCGGCCGCAAGCTGCGCTTCGGCGCGCCCCAACTGCACGGCAACGGCGGCGGGAGCGGTGCCGCCCTCGGTCGTGCGCACGGCGACAATCGACGGGATGTCGAGTGCCTCGGTAATATCGCGCTCAAAGAGCGGGCTTGCTTCCTGGAACACCTCAAACGGCAGGTCCTCAAGATTGCAGCCGCGCTTCTCACACATCAGGACCAAATGCCCCACCACGGCGTGCGCCTCGCGGAACGGCAGACCACGCTTAGCCAGGTAGTCGGCAACGTCGGTGGCGGCAAGGTGCCCCACGCTGCACTCGCGCGCCATGGCGCCCTCGTTGACGGTCCAAGTCGAAATCATACCGGCCATAACCGACAGGCACTGCATGAGCGTGTGGGCGGTATCGAGCGCGCCCTCCTTGTCCTCCTGCAGGTCCTTGTTATAGGCCAACGGCAGACCCTTCATGGTCACCAGCAGCTGGACCAGGTTGCCGTACACGCGACCGCTCTTGCCGCGAATAAGCTCGGCAAAGTCGGGGTTTTTCTTCTGAGGCATGATGGACGAGCCGGTGGAGTAGGAGTCGGAAAGCGTGATAAAGCCAAATTCGGAGCTCGACCACAGCACGATCTCCTCGGAAAGACGCGACAGGTGCATCGCCATGACGGAGCCGGCGTAATGCAGATCGAGCAGGAAATCACGGTCGGAAACAGCATCGAGTGAGTTAGGAATCACGCCCGCAAAGCCAAGTTCGGTAGCCGTCATCTGGCGATCGAGCGGATAGCTCGTACCGGCAAGCGCGGCAGCACCCAGCGGGCAGTTGTCGGCGGCATCAAAGGCGGCCTCCAGGCGCGTAAAGTCGCGCGCGAACATCCAGGAATACGCCAGCAGATGATGCGAGAGCAGCACGGGCTGAGCATGCTGCATGTGCGTGTAGCCCGGCAGAATCACCTTGTCGTACTTCTTGGCCGCATCCACCAGCACGTGGCGCAACTCAAGATTGGCCTCCATGAGCTCCTTGGCCAACGCCTTGACACCCAGGCGCGTATCGGTCGCCACCTGGTCGTTGCGCGAACGCCCGGTATGCAAGCGCTTACCGGCCTCGCCGATGCGACGCGTCAGCTCGCTCTCGATGGACATATGGATGTCCTCGTCGTTGATATCGAAGGTGAAGTTGCCGGCATCGATATCCTGTTCGATTCCGGTCAGGCCCTCGGCAATCGCCTGCTCATCCTCGGCACTGATGATGCCCTGGGCCGCCAGCATCTTGGCATGCGCCTTAGAACCGGCGATATCCTGCTTATAGAGATGTTTGTCGACCGGCAGCGACGCGCCAAACTCCTGCGTGACCTCGGCCACTCCCGCCTCAAAACGACCGCCCCAAAGAGCCATGGAACTGTCCCCTTTCTCCAAATACCAAAACAAGCGCCCAAAGCAATGCGCCATGTCGCTAAAGCGATTTTTCAACCGCCAGTTTTACACAATCCCCACCGTGCGCGGGACCATGTTGCTAATTTGCAAAGAAGTGACGCACCAGGCACTTGGCGCCCAACGTCTCCCTCCGGATGTTGCCTTGCGAACCATCGATCCAGGCCTTCAGGCTCACAGGAACGTCCTCGACCTTTGCAGCATCGAACTCGGGCGCGAGGGCAAGTAAGGCATGCGCGATAGCGTTGAACATAATGGATACTCCTCATATATATAGGCACAGAGCCGCCAAATTGATAGAAGGAGCCCCGCCGGACAACCCCGGCGGGGCTCGGACTCAGCCGCAGGCGCGGCGTCATATATGCGGGCGGAACGTAGGGGCCACCGATGTTAAGAAGTGTCAGCAAGCATAACGAAAGGTAGGGGCCCCGTGCGCCCGTTACGTATCACGCGGATGGGCCGCGCGGATACCAAGGGAAGGAGGCGCTAGGCCTGGGCGGCGGCGGAGCTGGGACCCTGGACCTTTGCCCACGTCTTGAGCGACAGCGTATCGATCTCGATAAAGCCGGCGCTGGCCTTCTCGTCAAACGTGGTGTCGCGGTCGTAGGTAGCCAGACCGTAGTCGTAGAGGCTGAAGGGGCTCTTGCGGCCGACGACATGACAGTTGCCCTTAAAGAACTTCAGACGGACGGTACCGGTCACGAACTTCTGGGTGTCGGCCATAAAGGCGTCGAGCGCGTTCTTGAGCGGGCTGTACCACTGGCCGTTGTACACGGCAGTGGCCCAATCCTGCTCGAGCTTAATCTTGGTCTTGAGCAGGTCGCCCTCGACGCAGATATCCTCGAGTGCCTTGTGGGCGGTGATGAGCGTCAGGGCGCCGGGAACCTCATAGCACTCGCGGCTCTTAAGGCCCACCAGACGGTCTTCGACCAGGTCGAGACGGCCAAAGCCGTTGTCGCCCGAGATCTTGTTGAGTGCGATGATGATCTCGGAGAGCTTCATCTTCTTGCCGTCGACGGCGACGGGCTTGCCGGCCTCAAACTCAATCTCGGTATACGTCGGGGTGTCGGGCGTGTCCTCGGGATTCTTGGTCATAACCCATGCGTCGTCGAGCGGCTCGTTCCAGGGATCCTCCAGGTGACCGCACTCGATGGCGCGACCCCACAGGTTGTCGTCGATGGAATAGGGGTTGTCGTTGGCGCCCTCGGGAACCGGCACGTTGTGGGCGTGAGCATAGGCAACCTCATCGGGACGGCACTTCAGATCCCACTCGCGAACCGGGGCGATAACCTTAAGCTCGGGGTCGAGGGCCTTGACGGCAGCCTCAAAACGAACCTGGTCGTTACCCTTGCCGGTGCAGCCGTGAGCGACGTAGGCCGCGCCAAACTCGTGAGCGACCTCGACAAGCTTCTTGGCGAGCAACGGGCGGGACAGGGCGGAGAGCAGCGGATACTTGTTCTCGTACATAGAGTTTGCGGCGATAGCCTTAGTCAGGAACTCATCGGAGAACTCGTCGCGCAGATCGAGCACCTGGCAATCCAGAACGCCCAGGTCGAGGGCCTTCTGCTTCTTGGCGTCCAGACCGGTCTCCTCCTGGCCCACGTTGCCGCAGACACAAACAACATCGAGATTCTTCTCGTCCTGGAGCCACTTGACACATACGGACGTATCAAGACCACCGGAATATGCGAGAACGACTTTTTCCTTGCTCATGGCTGTTTCCTTTCGCCCTTGGTAGCTAGTTAGAACATCGGTCAGTTGCAAGTCATTTCGAGGTCAAAAACC
>CATXML010000202.1 GCA_958372035.1 uncultured Collinsella sp.
GGTGAATTACGCGTTCGCGAGCGGGCGTACGCTGACCCTGTGCTTGATACCCTTGTGGAACTCAACGGTACCGTCGACCAGCGCGAACAGCGTGTCGTCCTTGCCACGGCCAACGTTCTCACCCGGGTGGATGTGAGTGCCGTGCTGACGGACGAGAATCGTGCCCGTGGTTACCGTCTGGCCGGCATAGCGCTTCGTGCCAAGGCGCTGACCGCGGGAGTCACGGCCATTACGGGAGGAACCGAGTCCTTTTTTGTGTGCCATTGTGTATACCTACTCTTTCGTTACGAGTGTAATCTACTCGGCGACGGGAGCCTCGGCAACAGCCTCGGCCTCTGCCTTGACAGCCTTCTTGGCGCGGGACGTAGCCTGGACCTTCACGATCTTCAGCTTGGTGAGCTGCTGACGGTGACCCTTCAGACGACGATAGCGCTTACGCTTGTGGAACTTGAAGACCAGCTGCTTCTCGCCCTTGAACTGCTCAACGATCTGAGCGGTAACCTTGGCCTTGGCCAGCTTGTCGGGATCGGTGACGATCTTCTTACCATCGTTGAGGAAGATGACCGGCAGGGTGACCTTGTCGCCCTCATTGCCCTCGATCTTCTCGACGGTGATGACATCGTCGGTGGCGACCTTGTACTGCTTGCCGCCCGTGTTAACGATTGCGTACATGTTTACTTGCCCTTCATGCATCAGTTAGTGCAACAGCCGAATATAGTAGCAGGCGATAATACCCCCGTCAACGAGTATGTGGAGCAAATCCACAAGTTCGCACAGGTATGGGGCTGACGAGTCGGCCCTCGTCGTCCTCGCATGCTTGATTCTGACGCTCGACATCGTAGGAGCAGATGGTCACGAGGTCTTGCATACCGGTGGAAACAATAGGTGCATCGACGCCCGGGGTCAAGCCCTGCAACAAAACATCAGCAGCAGAAAGCAAAATCTCCGGACGCATGGAGCCCTCGTTGTCGGCATGGGTGTCGAGCATGAGCACCAGATGGTCCTCACACTCCCCCGCCGTGAGCTCATAGCCAACGAGCGTATGGTCCAGATCAAGTCGCTTGCTCTTTTTGCCGCGTGCGTAGTCGATGCCATGGCCTGCACGCAACGTGTCGATCGCGGCGCGTACCTCATCGGCGCTCACGGGCGCCTCGGGATCCAGGTGCAGGTCGATGCGATACGACAGGCGCGTGAGCTGAGCCGTGAGCGCCGGCGTGCGCACGTCGATGTAGGCAGCCTCGATAGGCGCCAGATCGGCAGGCGATGCAGCGGCCAGACGCTCAAAGGCCTCGTCAAGCGCGACGAACTCGGTCATAAACAGGTCATACCACTCGCAGGTCGACGACGTACCCACCGGTAGCGCCGAAGAGAAGCCCACGCGCATGTGCGGAGAGAAGCCCTGCGTGACGGCATAGGGAAGTCCCGCACGGCGCACGATGCGCTCAATGGTATGGATTACTTCGAGATGGCCCAGGTACTTAAGGCGATCGCGCTTGCCATAGCGAACACGAAGTCTAAAGAGCGTGGGGTTGTCGGTCAGGCGCTCACTCATGCGCGATCACCCATCAATACATTCTTGGCGTGGAGCGTGGGGCAGATTCCGCAGCCGGTGCACGACGTGCGAGTGCAGTCGGGAGTCGTGACACCCTCGAGCGAGCGACGGTACTCGCGCTCGAGGAAGCCGCGCGTGCAGCCGGGGCTCACATGCTCCCACGGCAGACGCCAGTCCAACTCGTAGGGCAGGTGCACAAGCTCATTGAGGTCGATGCCGTTTTTGGCAGCAGCCTCCTTCCAGTTATCGAGCGAGAAATGCTCTACCCAGGCGTCAAAGCGAGACCCCGAGCGCCAAGCATCGATGATGACGGGCGTCATGTCACGACCGGCGCGGGAGAGCGCGGCCTCGATGAGCGAGGTCTCGGCATCGTGGTAATGCACGCGGACGGCACGGTTGCGAACGCTCGTGATAAGCAGCTTCTGGCGACGCTTGACGTCGTCGTAGTCGAGCTGCGGGCACCACTGGAACGGCGTGGCAGCCTTGGGGATAAACACCGAAACCGAGATGGACACCGAGATCGAGCCGCGACGAGCCTTGGGCACCACGGAACGACCGAGCTCCAGCACGTGATCGGCCAGATTGGCGATGGCCACGATGTCCTCGTCGCGCTCGCCGGGAAGGCCCATCATAAAGTAGAGCTTCATGCGGTTCCAGCCGGCCTCGAAGGCCGCCTTGGCCGCACGGTCCAGGTCCTCCTCGGTCACGTTCTTGTTAATGATGTCGCGCATGCGCTGGCTGCCGGCCTCGGGTGCGAACGTCAGGCCGCCCTTCTTTTCGCCGGCGACCGACTCGGCCATATCCACGCCAAACGAATCCAGGCGCTGCGACGGAATAGACACGCGAATACCCGTATCCTCCAGGCGACGGTTGAGCCTGCCGAGCACGTCGCGAATGCAGGAGTGGTCGGTCGTGGAGAGCGAGGTCAGCGACACCTCGTCATAGCCGGTCTTTTCCAGACCCTGAATCACCGACGAGACGATCTGGTCGGCCGAGCGCTCGCGCACCGGGCGATACGTCATGCCGGCCTGGCAAAAACGACAGCCGCGAGCGCAGCCACGCAGGATCTCGATAGACAGGCGGTCGTGGACCAGCTGCGCATAGGGTACACACGACTGCGACAGCGGATTCGTGGCGCCGAAATCCTCGACGACGCGCTTGTAGACCACGGTCGGAGCATCCTTGCCCTCACGCGGCACGGTGTAGCCATGCGGCGAGCAGGGCTCATCGTGACGAACCTCATAGAGCGACGGCACGTAGTTGCCGGCAATGGATGCAAGCTGCTCAACAATCTGCGCGCGCGGGACTCCTTCGTCACGCAGGCGGCGATGCAGCTGGCAGGTCTCGAGCAGCGATTCCTCGCCCTCGCCGATGAGGATGGCATCGAAGAAGGCCGCGTACGGCTCAGGGTTGTACACCGAGGGACCGCCGGCGATGATGATGGGGTCGTCTTCGCCTCGGTCGGCCGCTAACAGCGGAATGCCAGCGAGATCGAGTGCCTCGAGGAAGTTCGTCACCGCCATCTCGTGCGGCACATGCAGACCGACGATATCAAACGAAGCGACGGGGGCAGCACCTTCGAGCGACAGCAGCGGAATGCCCGCCTCGCGCATGGCGTCACCCATGTCGGGCCACGGCACATAGCCGCGCTCGCAGGAGATGCCCTCGGCCTGGTTAAGAATGTTGTAGAGGATGGCGATACCCTGGTTGGGCAGACCAACCTCGTACACATCCGGGTAGATCAAGCAGCAACGGTAGTCGGCATCGGCCTTGGAAAGCGTGCCCCACTCGTGATCGATATAGCGACTCGGCTTCTCGACCTTGGCGAGCAGCGGCTCAATTAAATGAAAGCAGTCTTGATACGGAACGCGCAACGGAAAACCCCTAAGCAGCGAGATCGGATGCGTCTTGGTAGGACG
>CATXML010000203.1 GCA_958372035.1 uncultured Collinsella sp.
AGTCGAGGCCGTAAGAAAGGCCGGCGACACCGTGACCGTTGAGCGTGCCCGCCTCCAGGCGCGTGGGCCACTCAAGCGGCTGCAGCGGATCAAAGCTGTGCACGCCCGTACCGCCCATGGCCCAGGGGACCACGTCAATGCCCTCCGCCACGGCCAGGCCGCCGGTCCCCTGCGGACCCATGAGCCCCTTGTGGCCGGTAAAGCACACCACGTCGAGCCCCATGGCCTGCATATCTATATGCGCCGTGCCGGCAGACTGCGAGGCATCGACGATCACGAGCGCACCGGCCGCATGGGCCATGGCGGCCACGCGCGCAATGTCGACCGCGTTGCCGGTCACATTGGAGGCGTGCGTCACCACCACGGCACGTGTGCCCGGCGTCACCAGCCGCTCAAGCTCTTCGTAGTCGAGCGCACCGTTCGCGTCGCAGCCCGCATGCTCAACGGTCAAGCCCTGCTCTGCCGCCAGGCGGTTGAGCGGACGCAACACGGAGTTGTGCTCGAGCACCGTCGTGACCACGCGGTCGCCGCGACGCACCACGCCATTGATGGCGGTGTTGAGCGCGGCCGTGGAATTAGGCGTAAGGCACACATGGTCCGCCCTCGGGCAGCCCAGCAAGCGCGCAAGCTTGGCGCGGCAGCCGTGAATCGTGCGCGCCGCGTCGAGCGCGCCCGACGTGGCACCGCGCCCGGCATTGCCGAGCGAACACATCGCCTGCACCACGGCATCGATGACCGTCTGCGGCTTGTGCATGGTCGTCGCCGCGTTATCCAGATAGATCATCGCACGACCTCCCACATATCAATCACGGTATAGCCCTCAGTGGGAACGCCCGCCGCGGCGAGTTCGCCGCGCAGCAGCTCCTCATCGGCAGGCAACGCTTTCCACGCCAGGCCACAGCCGGCAGCGACCTCTCCGGGCACGGGAATCGTTCGCCCGGGAAGGCCGCGCTCGATGCACAGAGACTCGCAACCCATGGCGGCCGCCGTGGTGGGAAACGTGATGACAAGCGCCGGGCGTTTCTCCCTCATGGCAACTCCAACCAATACGCTACGGGCGCACGACGCGCACGGCCTGCTCCATCTTCTCCACGATCACATACATGTTCGTGACCTCGCCCACCGCAAGCTGGTCTTTAATGCCAAAGTGATCCAGGCAGGTACCGCAGGTGAGAATCTCGACACCCTGCTCAGCCAGCCCCTTCAGGTCGTCGAGCACCGGAGAGCCCTCGACGGTCAGCTTGGCGCCGCCGTTATAGAACAGCATGGTCGCGGGCAGCTCCTCCTGCTGCGTCACGGCAAAAATGAAGGCCTTCATGAGCTTGTGGCCCAGCTCGTCGTCGCCGCGGCCCATGCAGTCGGTGTAGACGGAAATGACGAGCTTGCCCTTGCCGGCGCTGGCACCACAGAAGGCAGCGCCATCCTGCTCGGGATCGGCCACGGCAATGGCACCAGAGGTCGCCACGGTCACGTGCCACTCAGCGTCAGAAACCTTCTCGACCGAGGCCGTGCAGCCCTTCTCCTGCGCCATCTTGGAGATGTTCTTGACGGCCGTCTCGTTGTCGACCGAGGTCACGACAGCGCCCTCGCCATCGAGCTGTTTGAGCGCCTTAAGCGTCTTGACGACGGGCAGCGGGCAGGCATCGCCCATGGCATTGACTTCAATTTTGGTAGACATAGCTACATCCTTTCAAAAGGGACCGCCCAGAACAGCAGGCGGTCGCATAAACGGTTTTCCTTAATGCACAACGCGAACAGCAGGACCGCCCGGCACCGGCTCGCACACGCGACCGATTGTGGCGGCAACGCGCCCCTCGGCATCCAGGCGACGCGCAAGCTCATCCACATCCGCCGCGGGCGCCGCGATAAGCAGGCCACCAGACGTCTGCGGATCGTACAGCGCGTCGGGCATGCCCGGCTCCAGGTCCTCATCGGCAGCCACACGCGGGCCAAAAAAGTCCTGGTTGCGGTAGGAGCCCGCGGGGATAATGCCCAGACGCGCCATGTCGAGCACCTGGTCAAAGAGCGGCACTGCCCCCGACACAAGCTCAATCTGCACACCTGAGCCCTCGGCCATCTCGCACGCGTGCCCGATCAGGCCAAAGCCCGTGACATCGGTGCAGCCGTGAAGCTCGAGGCCCTCGGCCAGACGAATCGGGGCCTCGTTGAGGGTGCGCATCGAGTCGAACATGGCTGCGGCCTCGTCCTGTTCGATGAGCTCGCCCTTAATGGCCGTGGTGATGATGCCAGAGCCGATCGCCTTGGTCAGCAGCAGGACATCGCCAGCGCGCGCGCCGCTGTTGGCGAGCATGCGGTCGAGCGAGACAAAGCCGCTCACGGACAGGCCGTACTTGGGCTCGTCGTCGTTGATGGTATGGCCGCCCGCGATGGAGCAACCCGCCTCGACGCACTTATCGGCGCCGCCTGCCAGAATCTGACCGGCAACCTCAACACCCAGGCAACTGGGTATGCAGAGCAGGTTCATGGCATGGCTCGGCCGCCCGCCCATGGCGTAGATGTCCGACAGCGAGTTGGCCGCGGCGATCTGGCCAAATAGGAACGGGTCGTCGACCATCGGCGGGAAGAAGTCGATGGACTGCACGAGCCCCAGGTTCTCCCCTACGCGGAAGACGCTCGCATCGTCGGAGGTATCGAACCCCACGAGCAGGTTATCGTTATGCACATTGGGCAAGTCGCCCAGGACCTGGGCGAGGGCTCCGGGAGCCAACTTAGCGGCTCAACCGCTCGCGGCAGTCATAGACGTGAGCTTAATCTGATCGTCAGGCATCGGTACCTCCTCTCATCGGTCAATCATTTTCTCTCAGTATACGCATGAATGCGAGCCCAAGGCGGATGCATTAATTGAGCGCCTGTGCGCGAATCGCCGCGCCGATGGCACCGGCAAAGCGAGCCTGGGGCGAGGTGGTCACCGGCGACCCCAGTAGCTCGCCCAACCGCTCCACCACGAAGGCGTTCTCGCACAGGCCACCGGTCAGATAGTACGGGGCGCCCGCCGCCTGCCCGGCCATGGTCGCCACGCGCGACACGACGCTGTCGATCACGCCACGTGCAATGTTCTCGCGCGGCTCACCGCGACCGATCAGGCTGATAACCTCGCTTTCGGCAAACACGGTGCACATGCTGGAAATCTTGGTAGGCTCGCCGGTGCGGGCGAGGTCTGCCATCTGCTGCTGGGTAATGCCCAGGCGGTCGGCCATGATCTCCAAAAAGCGCCCCGTGCCGGCGGCGCACTTGTCGTTCATGGCAAACTTGGCCACGCGGCCACTTTTAAGCTGAATGACTTTGGTGTCCTGACCGCCCACGTCAATCACGGTGCCATGGTCGCCAAACAGGCGCACGGCACCGACGCCGTGGCAGGTGATCTCGGTCACGACCTTGTGAGCGTAGGGCACGGCGACACGGCCGTAGCCAGTCGCGATCACGCGCACGTCGTCGGCTGTCACGCCATA
>CATXML010000204.1 GCA_958372035.1 uncultured Collinsella sp.
CCTTGACGTACCCACTCCAGCTCTTTCTCAATCGACTTACGACGCGCAGCTTCTTGTGAAGCTTCCTGCGCCAGGCGCTGATCTTTCTGCTCCAGCCAGGAGGAGTAGTTGCCTTCCCACGGAATACCTTCACCGCGGTCCAGTTCGAGGATCCAGCCTGCAACGTTATCGAGGAAGTAACGGTCGTGGGTAATCGCCACCACGGTGCCCTCGAAGTCGTGCAGGAAGCGTTCCAGCCAGGCCACGGATTCGGCATCCAGGTGGTTGGTCGGTTCGTCCAGCAGCAGGATGTCCGGGGCCTGCAGCAGCAGGCGGCACAGGGCCACGCGGCGGCGCTCGCCGCCAGAGAGCACGTTAACCGGCATGTCGGAATCGGGCAGCTGCAGGGCGTCCATGGCCTGGCCGAGCTTGGAATCGATATCCCAGCCATCGGCGGCATCGATCTCGTCCTGAAGCTTGCCCATCTCGGCCATGAGGGCGTCCATGTCGCAGTCCGGGTCGCACATCTCCTCGCCGATCTTGTTGAAGCGATCGACCTTGGCGATCATGTCGCCAAACGCCATGCGCACGTTCTCGATGACGGTCTTGTCGTCATCGAGCGGCGGCTCCTGCTGCAGGATGCCCACGGTGTAGCCGGGGGTAAGCCTGGCATCGCCGTTGGAGACCTCCTCAATACCGGCCATGATCTTGAGCAGGGTCGACTTACCCATGCCGTTGGGGCCCACGACGCCGATCTTGGCACCGGGGTAGAAGCTCAGGGTCACGTCGTCAAGGATTACCTTGTCGCCATGGGCCTTGCGAGCCTGATACATCTGGTAGATAAACTCCGCCATATGTCTGTCCTATCCTTTCTACCTGCTGTTTCCCTATTCTTGATTCGCTTTAGTGGAAACGAAATGAGAAAACCAGCTCTGAAACTTAACGAAAAAGGGGCATGGTTGCCCACACCCCCTAATACTACCTGGGAAAAGTCCCCCGGAACATACTATGAACTGCGTACGCTAGTTTTCCGCAACCTTAGCGAACGGCTCGCTGCGATTTACGCCACAGCAGATACGAATAGGCGTAGGCAGCTCCGGCCGAACCAAACGCCAGAGCCGCAATCACCGCGGCGACGACTTCACTCGAAAGCACGCTGCCCGCCACGCCCATCACAATCAGGCCAACACCCAGCACCATAAAGCAGGCACCGCCAAAGCGCTGCGTACGGCGCCAGTTCTCGGGATCGGCAAGCGCCCAGGGCGTCTTGATACCGAGCGTATAGTTCTGCTTCACACGCGGCAAGTAGTTGCCTACGCCGATGAACAGCAAACCGACAGCACCGGAAATCAGCACGTTGACCGAACCGACCGCCGGCACCACGCCCCAGACCGTAAGCTCTCCCAGCCAGCTTATGGCGCACATGAACAAGGTGAAGGCAATTACGAAGCCCTGATAGAACTTACCCGAGGTTCGATATGCCTCACCTTTGGGATCGATGCGCGGCACCACGCAGAACATTGCGAGAAGCGCCAGAGGCAGCACGCCGAGCGCGGAGGCCATCCAGCTAGGACCCCAACCGTCGACAGCGCCGTTCGCGCCCCAGTGCGTGGGAATCTGCGCAGGCAAGCTCGGCATCACCATGAGGTGCGCTACGACATTGGCGACGCACAGAGCGACCAGCGCAATCCACACGCGCGACGATACCCCTGTGGGGTGAATGCCCTTGTTTTCGTTATTCATCCTTATCACCTTCATTGTTTGTAAAACCCATAAACCAGCCAATTAAATCCTGCATGACGGTGGTGTTTAAGCTGTATACGATGTTTTGGCCATGGCGCTCGTCGGTCACCAGCCCGGCGTTTTTAAGCGTCGCCAAGTGATGGCTCAGCGACGGCTTACTGATATCGAAATGCTTGGCAAGCTCCCCCGCCGTGCAATTGCCCTCGCGCAGCAGTTCCAAAATGCGCCGCCGCGTAGGATCGGCCAGCGCCTTAAAACCCTCTCCCGGCATAAGACCTCCTCTCAGCACCCCTCATGACGCGCACACTATACTCGATATTTAGATGTTTGTCTAACTATCTAATCGAAATGCTTCAAACCACATCAAAGTAAGCGCCATCGCAACCTATGGGCGATTACCTATAATGGCGATAGCTAAAACACGATTCGCTTCCCCATCGGAGGATGTCTATGACCGAAACCACAGCCGCAACTCCCAACGAGACGCGCGATGCCAAGCTCGAGATCATCATGGGCCGCGAGGCACTCGACAAGCTCGCCGATGCCACGGTGCTGGTACTCGGCTGCGGAGGTGTGGGCTCCAACTGCTGCGAGGCACTCGCCCGCGGCGGCATTGGTCATTTTGTAATTCTGGACAAGGACATCATCGCGCCCAGCAATATCAATCGCCAGGCCATCGCCTTTCACAGCACCATCGGCAAGCGCAAGGTCGATGTTATGGAAGCCATGATCCACGATATCAATCCTGCCGCCACCGTTATCAAACGTACCGAATACCTGCTGAGCGACAACATCGATGATTTCTTCGCGAGCGTTTTGGAGCAGACGGGCGGCAAGCTCGACTACGTCGTCGACGCCATCGACACCATCTCGGCCAAGCTCACCATTGCCAAATATGCTCAGGACCACGGCATTCGTTTGGTTAGTTCCATGGGCGGGGCCAACAAGCTCCATCCCGAGTGCCTCCGCTTTGCCGACATCTTCGATACGGTACGTGACCCCATGAGCCGCATTATGCGCAAAGAATGTAAGAAGCGCGGAATCAAGAGCCTACATGTACTGTTTAGCTGCGAGGAATCGGTTAAGACACAGCCCCGCGACCCTTCCAACATCCACGAGCGCACCGAGCTGGGAACTGCCAGTTTTATGCCGCCCATCATGGGCCAGATGATCGCCGGCGAGGTTATCCGTCAGATCAGTGGCCGCGGCACCGAGCGCGTGCGCGCCGATGGCCAGCGCCTAGACTAGCGGAGCGCGCCGAGATGGAGCCCCGGTTATTTGATGCACACTGCCATCTTGATCTAATGGCTCACCCGGACGCCGTTGCCGATGAGGCAACGGCGCTGGGCCTGATTCTATTTGACTGCGGCGTCGATCCGCACGACTTTGCACGCGCCAAGAAGCGCGCCTGCGGCCGTTCAAATATCTTTGCCGGCATCGGCCTCCATCCCTGGTGGCTCGCC
Organism: uncultured Collinsella sp.; assembly: GCA_958372035.1. Taxonomy (GTDB): domain Bacteria; phylum Actinomycetota; class Coriobacteriia; order Coriobacteriales; family Coriobacteriaceae; genus Collinsella. The sequence goes on from CATXML010000204.1 coordinate 3,186, forward strand.
GACGGACGATGTGGCAACGCTGAAATCAATCTGCTTTGCGAAGTTGCTGCCCAAGAGCGCTATATCGGCGAGGTCGGGCTCGACTTTTCCGCTCGTTTTGCCGGAAGCGAGCCGCTACAAGCACAGGCATTTGACCGGCTCTGCGATGCACTCGCGCAGCACCCTCTTGCCGGGCGCGTGATATCAATTCACGCTGTTCGTTCGGCAGGAACCGTACTGAACGTCCTCGAATCGCATGGACCACTCATCCCAAACTCCGACT
>CATXML010000205.1 GCA_958372035.1 uncultured Collinsella sp.
GGCATTGTGGACCTCGTCGAGTTCAACATCCCATACGCGCTTGTGCAGACCATGCTCAAGATCGCTGTGCAGGTTGTTGACGCCTTCGTTGGCCGGCATATGCCAGTCCGTGCCGTCGATGGTGATCGTGGCACTCGCAGTGCGGTTGGCCACGGGGCCGATGGTCGCGCCAAAGCAGGCGGGGTTGTCAAAGTAATCCTCGAGCTTATCGAAGCCCAGCACCACATCGCGCACGTTGCCGGGAATGTCGGGCACATCGATGCCCAACACGGTGGCACCATAGTCCATAATGCGAACGCAGATCTCGGGCCCGTTGAGGGTGTAACGATGAACGGGGGTACCGCACGGCGCGGTGCCGAAAAGCTCGGAAGTGATCATTTGGTTCCTAACATCGAGGTATTTCGGACAAACTGTAGCGCGAACAGGCGAGATTATCACTACACCCCACTAAAGCAGGGGGTATTTTTCTCAAAAAAGTGATGATTGGGGCTGTGTGGGCGCTCATTTTTTGGCGCGCGATTCTGATACAATTTGTTCGTTACTGTTTGAACGGTATGCGCGCATAGAACAGCGAGGATTCATCGTGATTAAGGCAGAGCGACAGGATAAGGTTCGTCAGCTGCTCGAAGAGCAGGGCACGGTCTCGGTTAAGGAGATTTCGGATGCGCTGGGCGTTTCGGACATGACGATTCGCCGCGACCTCGAAGAACTTGCGAGTCTGGGTGAGATCGAGCGTGTGCACGGCGGCGCCCGCAGTGCGCAGGGTCGTCCCCACGCTATGTTGCGCCATGAGTATTCGCACAGCGAAAAGCGCACTAAGCATGCCGAGGAAAAGCTGCAGATTGCGCGCCGTGCTGTGGAGCTTATCGAGGAGGGCTCGACCATCTTTTTGGGCACGGGCACCACGGTTGAGCAGATGGCCTCGATGCTGCCGACGTTTCGCCTGCGCATTGTGACCAATTCGCTTTCGGTGTTTAACCTGCTCGAGGCGCGCGAAGACTGCGAGCTGTGCCTCGTGGGCGGTATGTACCGTCGCCGCACCGCCGCTTTTGTGGGACCAACGGCCGAGGATACCCTGCGTGCGTTGGGCATCGACGCGGCGTTTATCGGCGCCAACGGCATTCTGGATGGCGACGTATCTACGTCCAACATGGACGAGGGCCGTATCCAGCAGCTCGCCTTTAGCAAGGCCGACTCGCGCTATCTGATCGCCGATTCCAGCAAGATCGGCAAGCGCGACTTCTATACCTTCTGTCGCCTGGATAACTTGGACGCCGTGGTGTGTGAGCCGAGTATCGCCGCCGAGGATCGTGCCGCCATCGAGGAACACACGCGGGTCATCTGCTAGCTAGCGCTGTGGGCTATACGTTTGCCCTGCCGTGGCGAGGGATTGGCGTGTCAACGCAACGCGACATGAAGCGCAAATGGGGACTTCACTATCAAATTGTCTCAATCTGTAACAGTTAGGACTTAAAAACTCGGCTACGTGTTACAGATCGAGACAAAAGAAAAAGAACATTAGGACTTGAAAATAAAGTTTTGATAAGGGATTTGTCCAGTTAAGACGGTGCGGCAAGTAATGGCAATTAATTTGCCTCCGGAGTCATAAGCATGACGAGTTAGTTCGATGACCGGAAGTTTTGCAACACCATAATTGCTGGCTTCGGAATCGCTAAGCTGACGTGCTCTATAGCTTTCTCGAGCAGATTGGACAGACTTGGACAACTCGTCCATGATTTTGCTAAATGCCTGAAAATCTAACTGATTATTCGGAACGCGCGACTTTGAAATGAAGAACGTATCAGCGCCTATGAAGCTGCCTTCAAGTTCGTAGGTCAGTTCAAGACGCTGAATCTCATCACGACTTTGGCATCCAAATTGCTGGAGCATCATTACGGAAATTGGACGACCTGATGTGCGGCCGCCGAAATGTTTGGTGATGGTATCCGGATCAACACCATCGCAATGGCTTGCAAAGTCAAAGTCTAAAAGTGAATTGAGCTCGCTAACGCGTTTCGGTGCAACAAACGATCCCTTACCTTGGATTCGATAGATACTTCCACGACGCTCCAGCTCACTCATGGCAAGTCGGACGGTTGTTCTGCTTACGGCGTATTCGTCGCAAAGTTCCATTTCTGTTGGAAGTTTATCGTCTGCTTGATATACATCGACGATCTGCTTGAGCAGCGCGTCGGTGAGCTGTAAATAGAGTGGCCGTTTTTCGTGTGTATCGAGCATTGGAGCCTCAGTTTGCATGTTGGTGGTATCCGATGGGTGCCTCAGTCGGGATGTAGCGTGGGCGAGGCTACCTTAACGTATCACAGAGCGGCTCAGCATGACGATCTGATGCCTGTAGCCACGAAGGGCTTGTCCAAGCGTGAAGATATTCTGGGGCAGACAAATACCGTTCATGGAGTCCCCGATATGTTGGAGGTCAGCGCCAGCGGCTTTTGCTGCAAGGCCTATTTTCTTAATGGTCTCGCTGTCGCAGGAGTCTTGACTTGTCCCGTTCGCCGCCATGACGAGAACCTTTTCTTCAATTGACTTGTCTACGTTGTGGGATCGTACAAAGTCTACGATGGCGCGCAGGTCTGCTTCTTGGAAGCAAGGGACAGTGTAGGGGGCTGGCACGAGAAGGATGTCGACGCCGAGATCAACAAACTTGCGCGCTATTTCGAGTGTCATGACAGGTTCCGCAACGCCCGCTCCATGCATTTTCCCGGCTATGACCAGGCCATCGAAATGCTCTTTGGAGAGTTTAATCGAATGGGCGATTGCATCGTTGGAGACGCCAGTTCCAGGGTTGCCTGTGAGGCAAATAAAATCAAATCCGAGTTCGTTGGCCTTTTCTAGGGTCTTGGGAGAGACGCGCCGACCCATAGGGATTTCTGTACGGGATTCAGACATTTCAGCCTCAATATCAACTGGTTCCAGATTGACGCCAATGGGCCTTCCGCATGCTCGCTTCACCCAAGTGACCGGGTTTTCGGTGAGTTCATCCGGAATGCCGGCAATCACTGGATTGAACACATCGAGCGCGTTAAACAGAAGCAGGTCGGCACCTGCGGCACGTTCGATTTCGGCATTAGTAACGCCGCCGAGAAATTGGGAAGAGGGTACGTTTTCTGCCATGATGGTACGTCCCTCGGAAGCCAGAATTGCCTGCTTTAGATCCATGGGTGACGTGGCGGCAAAATCGGATGCGGACATGTTCAGCAATCGTTTGGGCATTATTACTTCCTTTGACTAGAGTGACAGGCTTGTGACATTGTCCCTAATATTGTTACAACAATATATTTAATATGTTATATCCAATCGGTAAACGGTTACAAACTTATTGTACTGCTCCAAAAAAATAGCTATTAGCTGGACAAATCTAAAATTAAGCAACTGCCGTTCACCGAATAAAGATTTAAATTCTTGACATGTCGACAAAGCGGA
>CATXML010000206.1 GCA_958372035.1 uncultured Collinsella sp.
GCCGACGTGGTCGATGCTCTTGAGGCGGTCGAGCTCAGAGATGATGACGGTCACGATGTCCTCGTGACCGGCGGCCTTGATGGCCTCGCGATCGAAGCTGATGAGCGGCTGGCCTGCCTTGACCGTGTCGCCCATCTCGACAAAGCGGGCAAAACCCTTGCCGTTCATTTCCACGGTGCCCAGGCCAACATGGATGAACACGCGAAGACCGTCCTCGGTGATCATGCCGATGGAGTGGTTGGTGACGGTGGTGGCGCCGATACGGCCGTTAGCGGGGGCGTAAATGGTGCCGGTAATGGGCTCGATGCCGTAGCCCTGGCCGAGCATGCCCGAGGCGATGGTCTCGTCGGGAACCTCACTCAGATTGACGAGCACGCCGTTGACAGGAGCGTAGATGACGCCTTCGCGGGTGGCGAAGCTTGCTGCGGGCGGAACGGACGCCTCGCCCGACGAAGTGAACGTGGACTTGAGCGAATCGAGCAGACCCATAGATGCCTCCAACGTATCAGGCGCGCATGTTGCACGCGTGTGGTTTGCCGGAAACGTTTCGTACGTGTTTCCCAGCACGGTCAGCGCTCCTATTTTACGCTGTCCAACGATACCTCTGAACAGCGATTTTGTGATATATCAGTTGAAGGCCAACTTATTGCGGGGGTGTTTCTGCGCCGCGGGCTCAAGTGGGGTACGCTAAGGTGCGAAAAACGAGTGCGCACGAATCGCACGGAGGGAGCACCTATGATTATTGAGAACCATGCGCTGTGGGGCGAGGAGCCGACCGAGGATTATCCGGCGACGTTTACGTATCTGGGTGCCGAGCCGCTGCCCGACAAGCCCAATGGCCGCCGCCCCGCGGTGATCATCTGCGGCGGAGGCGGGTTTACGCATATCGCTCCGCACGAGCAGGATCCGGTGGCGTTTGCGTTTTTGGACCGCGGCTACCAGGCCTTTGTGCTCAACTATGTGACGAGTGGCACGGGTGACGTGAGTTTTCCGCACCCGCAGGCAGACCTTGCCAAGATGGTCGCTACCGTGCGCGCCAACGCCGACGAGTGGCATGTCGATCCCAAGCGCGTGTGCATCGTGGGCTTCTCGGCGGGCGGCATGATTTGCGCTTCGCTGGCAACGCAGTGGAAAACTGGTCCCTTCGCGGGCCTGGCAGGGGCTCGTCCGGAGGATATTCGTCCCGACGCCGTGGTGCTGGGCTATCCGTTGCTCGACCTTGCCTATGTGCGCGATATGCAGACGCGCGACCCGCGCATCGACCTGCGCGTGCCCAAGACGGGTGGCAAGACGGGGCGCGATTTGCTTAACGACTATCTGTCGATGGTGACGGGCGGCGAGGCGACCGATGAGCACTTGACCGACATTTGCCCTACCACGCACGTTTCGCGCCAGATGCCCCCGACCTTTGTGTGGGGCGTTTCGGACGACAAGACGGCGCCGGTCGCGCAGGTCTACCCGTTTGCGCAGCGCATGGCCGAGGAGGGTGTTGCATGCGAGATGCACGTCTTTGACCAGGGCGGTCACGGCCTTTCGCTCGGCAACGCCAACACCGCGGTCGATAACGAGGACAAGCAGGTGGCGGTCCGTCCTTGGATCCGCCTAGCTTTCCGCTTTTTGGAACGCCATCTGTAAGAGGACGGACATCCCCTCAATAACTTGCGGTGAAATAGTTCCTATTTAAGCCCTCAACCAGCCCAAGCAGGGACTATTCCACCGCAACTTTGTTTTTGATGCCCCGCCCGGAAACTGCGTCCCGGTTTGGGCGCGGATTCCGGGATGCAGTTTCCCGTAGGGCCTCGACTGGGAAAGCGCGTCCCGTTTCGGGCAGGGATTCCGGGATGCATTTTCCGCAAGAGGCCTGTTTGGGAAACCATATCCCGTTTCGAGCCAGAATTCTGGGACGCAATTTCCCCGAGAGGCCCCATCGGGAAACGGTATCCCGGAATTCGCCCGGATGGTGGGATGCGCTTTCCAGAAGGGCGTCGCTGATCCCTCGGGGACGGAGGAAAATGGATCAGTTTGGGCGGTGCTGGCGTCAAGGTTTAAGACCGATGTCGTCCCTTGTTGCTTTCCTACCAAACGGTGAACTGGGCGTTCTCCGTGTTCCAATGGACATCGCGAACGTAGTCTCGCACGGCCGCCGCATCCCGCGCTTCGAACAGCTCAAGAATGTGGGCATGCTCGGCATTGGCTATACCCAGCAGTTTGCACGCCGTCTCCTGATCGACGGTCTCGTAATCGCGTTTGATAAAGCAACGCTCGAGTTGCGAAATCATGTCGCGCAGACGGTCGTTGCCGCAGCGGTTGAAGTACGTAAGGTGAAAGTCCCGCTGAATGTCGTCGTACTTTCGGATAAGACCGCCTTGGATCGCGAGGTCCATGGATCCAACCAAGAACTTTAGCTGCATGATGTCCTCTTCGGTCAGGAGGGGGCAGGCAAGGTATGCCGCCTGCCCGTCGAGCGGCCCCATAATCTCAAAGACTTCAACGGCGTTTTGCTGATCGAACCCACGGACGCGGAATCCGCGGCGGGGGAGGTTGTCCAGATAGCCGTCGCTTGCCAGCTGGATGAGCGCCTCGCGAACCGGCGTGCGCGACACGCCCATGGCATCGCAGATCGCTTGCTCGCTCACACGGTCGCCGGCCGAAAGCTCGCCGGCGTCTATGCGACTCGAAATATAGTCGTATACATGATCCTTCAAGGGTCTTCTGAGTGTTTCCATGAGCTTATATACCTTAACTGTATATTTTCAAATTTAAATACGTTTGGTTTGAATAGGCTAATTTGATTATAGAACGACCAGCTAAATCACGCTACCTGACCCTAGGAAGCAAAAATACGTTCACCGAAAAATATCTACCGTTCAGGATTGTATACAATATACAAAACAGCAAAGACACCCTAAGATAAAGCCATCGGAAGGAAGGCGGACGCAAGGAAGTCCGCTCAGTACTATGAGATCCAAGGAGGATCATCATGACCAAGTTCAGCCACGTCATCATCCGTCGTCCCGGCAAGTCCCTGAGCAATGGCATCACGAGCGCTCCCGAGCTTGGCCAGCCCATCTACGAGCGCGCTATCGAGGAGCATTACGATTACGAGCACGCACTCGAGCAGTGCGGCGTTGACGTGTCGGTGCTGCCGGCTCTCGAGCAGTATCCCGACAGCTGCTTCGTCGAAGATCCGGCCGTTATCACTCGCTGCGGCGCCATCATTACCAACCCCGGTGCCGATAGCCGCAACGGCGAGAAGGATGAGATCGAGCCGGCCGTCCGCCGCTTCTTTGACGACGAGCATGTTAAGCACATCGTTTCTCCGGGCACGCTCGACGGCGGCGACGTCATGATGGTCGGCGACCATTTCTACGTCGGTCGCTCCGCTCGCACCAACGAAGAGGGCATCCGCCAGTTCTGCGAGATTCTCGAGGGCTGGGGCC
>CATXML010000207.1 GCA_958372035.1 uncultured Collinsella sp.
GGACGTCCGGATCGGCGTAGCCGTCGAAGGGATGGTCAAAACGCACGTCGCGGGCATAGCCCGAGCCACGCATAAGCGGGCCGACCGGCGAGAAGTCGCGTGCGATCTTGCGGTCCAAGATGCCAATGCCACTCGTACGCTCAATAAAGTTGGGCGTGGAGAGCAAGACGTCGACGAGTTCCTGAACCTCGGAGCGCAGCTGGTGGATGGTCGTGAGCGTGGAAAGCTTCTGCTCGGCCAAAATGTCGCGACGCACGCCGCCGATCACGTTGAGACCGTAGGTCTTACGGTGACCGGAGAGCTTCTCGGCCAGGTCCATGGACTTCTCGCGGACGCGGAAGAACTGCTGGAAGCCGGAGTCGAAGCCGGTGTAGTGCGACGCCAGGCCAATGTTGAGCAGATGCGAGTGCAGGCGCTCGACCTCGAGCATGATGGCGCGGATGTACTGGGCGCGCGGCGGGACATGAATGCCCTGGGCGCGCTCGACGGCCTCGGCGTAGGCCACCGAGTGGGCGCAGCCGCAGATGCCACAGATGCGGTCGGCGAGGAACGTCACGGCGTCATAGTTCAGGCGCGTCTCGGCGACCTTCTCCATGCCGCGGTGCACGTAGAACAGACGGTAGTCGGCGTCGACGATCGTCTCGCCCTCAACGAACAGGCGGAAGTGGCCGGGCTCGTCGGAGGTGATGTGCAGCGGTCCCATGGGAACGAGCGTGGTCTCTTTGCCCTTGGTGTCGGCCAAGAACTCGTAGTTTTCCATATCGCTCGCGGGAGCGGGACGGAAGCGGTAGTCCATGGAGTCCTTGCGCAGCGGGTACAGGCCGCTGGGCCAATCGTCGGGCAGCACCAGGCGACGACGATCGGGCAGGCCCTCGGGGATCAGGCCGAACATGTCGCGAAGCTCGCGCTCGCCCCACACGCAGGCGGGGACGAACGGCGTCACGGACGGGAACGTCATCTTGGCAGGATCGACCTCGGCGCGGACGGTCACCCAGCCGGGGTCCTCCCCCTCCATGGAGATGACGTAGTACACGGCGTAACGGCCGCACAGGCTTCGCTCATCGTTGCCGATGATCACGGGAATCCAGCCGTAACGCTCGTAGTACAGGTAGTGGACGGCCTCGGGCAGCTTGTCCTGTTTGACGGTAATCGTCAGCTGGTCCTCGCACTGCCACTCGACCTTCTCGATGCAGCCCGGAACGGCGCGGCGCAGGGCCTCGACATGGCTCTCGCAGCGACGGGCATACACCTTGTTCTCAGTTTCAATCATTCGTTACTCCACCTCGCTCTGAGCGGTCTCGGTACCGAACACAGCGCGGTACATCGGCGTCGCGTGAAGTTCCTCGGTGCTCTGCTCGAGCACGATGCCGGTCGCGGTCTCCACACCGTGCACGAGAGGCAGCGGGGTGGCGATGCCAAACCACAAGATCATGACGGCCAGGATGATTTCGGGGATAAGCATGAGCGCCGGGGCCTCATGCTTATCCATGCCCTGGGGCGCATGGCCGAATACCGACTTGAGTGCGATGCGGGTGAGCGCGGAGATGGCCACGGTAAGACCGAGGGCGACCACGACGACCAGCCACATGGGACCGGCGGTAACACCGGCGACAAAGGTCAGGAACTCGGAGATAAACATGCCAAAGGGCGGGAAGGCACCAAGACCGAGCAGCGCCAGGACGGCGAGCGCGGCGGTTGCGGGTGCAACCTCGACGACGCCCTGGATCTTGGCCAGACTACGCGTACCAAAGGCGTGCTGGATGTTGCCGGACACGCAGAAGGCAAGCGTCTTGGTAAAGCCGTGGAACACGCAGTGCAGCAGGGCCGCGGCGATACCCAGCGGGCCACCGATACCCAGGCACAGGGCGATAACGCCCACGTTCTCCACAGACGAGTACGCAAAGCGGCGCTTGAGGTCGTCCTGGCGAAACATCGAGAGTGCCGCCACCAAAATGGACAGCGTGCCGACGATCAGCAGCAAAAGTTGCGGATACTCGGCGCCCACGGCCTGGATAGTAAAGCCGTAGAAGCGCATGATCACAAGCATGGCGCACTTAAGCAGCACGCCCGAGAGCAGGGCCGAGACGGGGCTCGGAGCCTGGGAGTGGGCATCGGGCAGCCAAGTGTGCATGGGGAACAGGCCGGCCTTGGTGCCAAAGCCGATCACGACAAACGCAAAGGCGAGGCGCATGAGCGTCGGGTCGAACTGGTCGGCATACGGCAGCACGCACGACAGGAATGCGGCCTCGTGGGCGTTGGGAATCACGTCCGCGGCGTTGGCGTAGATGAGCAGCGTACCGAACAGGCCAAAGGCCACGCCGGCAGTGCAGACCATCGCATACTTCCAAGAAGCCTCGAGGGCCGTCTTGTTCTTGTAGATACCCACGAGGAACACGGTGGAAAGCGTGGTTGCCTCCACAGCGGCCCACGTGAGGATCATGTTGTTGGACAGGCACGCGAGCAGCATGGTGAACACAAACAGGCTAAACAGCGCAAAATACTGCTTGGCGCGCTCGGCGGGCATGGAGCCCTCCTCGATATCGGCCTTTACATAGGGCAGCGAGAACAGCCCCGTAAGAAAACCGATAAAGCCGATGAGCAGCACAAAGATGGCGCCCAGCGAATCGAGGTGGAACCACAGGCCAAGAGCGCTCGCGGTGTCGCCGCTCATAAGGACGTCACCGGCCGTCATAATCGACAGCACCAGGACGGCTGCGACGGAGACCAGGTTGAGACCGGCAAACACGTTATAGGACGTGTTCTTGGGCAAAAACGCCATGACCAGCGAGAACACCAAAGGAGTCGCGAGCAGGGCGAGAATCAACGTTTCCATGGACTACCCCCTCAGCTCGGACAAGTCGCGCGCATCGAGCGAGTGGGAGTCGTCCCAAATGCGACGCACGACGATGGACATGATGATGACGGCAAAGATGGCGTCGGTGGCGATACCGATCTCGATGATCTCGGGAGCGGTGGGGGCCAAAAGCGCGAGCGTCACGTGGCTGCCGTTTTCCATAAGGCAGTATCCAAAGATCTGCTTCATGATGTTGCGCTGCGAGATGATGCAGGTGAGGCCCACAAAGAAGTGAGCGAAGCTAATAGCGAGCGCAGGCGTTGCGACCTCGGCCGTGGGCAGGCTGATCTGCGTCACGACGGCAAAGCAGATCGCGACCTCGACGGCGATGATGCAGATGGCCCACGCGGGCTTAAGGCCGGCCTTGAGTGATGCGTCACTCGGCTCGCCCATCTTCTTGTATGCGCGGTTGAGGATATAAGGGACCAGGACGACCTTGGTGATAAAGGCAGATCCAGCCCACATAAGCAGCTCCTGCGCACCGGTGGTGGCACCGAGCGTAGCGAGCAGTCCCACGAGCACCAGCGACTGCACCGCATAC
>CATXML010000208.1 GCA_958372035.1 uncultured Collinsella sp.
CCATGGTCTTGGAGACCACGGAGCGAACCTGCGGGTTCTGGGCGAGCTTGGCGGTGTAGGTCTTCATAAAGTCGAGGTAGGCCGGCAGGTCGAAGTAGAGGTTGTCGACCGGGCGCAGCTCGGGCACCTCGCCGGTGAGCTGGCTCTTGGGTGCGATAAGCTCCTCGGGCTCAAACTGGTGACCCAAGTCGCACTCGTCGGCGTACGCCTTCTCGGACTTGCAGCCCTGGATGGGGCAGCGGCCAATCACCTGGCGGCCGTTGAGGAATGTGCCGGCCTTGGCGTCGTAGAACTGCAGCGTGGAGCGCTTGGAGATGGTGCCCTGCTCGTGCAGGCGCTCGATAATCTCGGCGGTAACCTCGTTGTGAATCTGCGCAGCCGGCTCAAGGCCCGAGCCGCCGTAGATATCGCAGCTGATGTTGTAGTTGTTGAGGGTCGCGGCCTGGCGGGAGTGGTTGGACTCGACGTACTCGCAAATGGACTTGTCGTAGTCCTCGTTCTCCTTGAGCTTGCGGTAGCTCTCCATGATGGGCGAGCCGTAGCAGTCAGTGCCCGAGGTGAAGATGACGTTCTCGCGGCCCAGACGGTCGCGCAGGAAGCGGGCGAAGAAGTCGGCCGGGACAAAGACGCCGCCAACGTGGCCAAAGTGAAGGCCCTTGTTGCCGTAGGGCTCGCCGGCGGTAACGATGGCGCGGCGAGGCCAGCTGGGACGGTCGTTCATGGAGTATTTGGATGCCATGGGACTCCTTCGCATATGGTGAGAGCGCGTCCGGGCGCAAGGCCTGGCGACGCGGTGGTCAATTCGTGCATATCGTTCGACATTATCGCACATGCGGGCGGGTGCGTGACGGGGGCGCTATCCTAAGATGCTATGAATGAGATTTCCAACATACATGCGTTTGAAGACGAGGATTTTCTGCACGCTTGCTTCGTGTGGGGGATGGCCGTGCTTGTGGTGTTTGCCGTGTGCCTGGTGCCGGTGTTTATGCTGCTGGGCGGGCCCGCGGACCTGGATGCGGACGACGCGGGCGGCTGGATGGCGGTCTTGGGCTGGATAGTCGGCTTGGTGGTCGTCTCTGCGGCGTCGTTTGTCGTGCACGAGCTGGTTCACGGTGTGTTCTTTAAGTTGTCTGCGCCCGCCGGTGCGCATGTGACCTTTGGGGCAAATCTCGAAACCTGCATGATTTATGCCTGCGCCGAGGGCGTTGTGTATTCGCGCCGGCGGTACATGCTCATTTGCCTGGCGCCGACGGTTGTTTTGACGGCGGCGTTTGCCTTGGGGTTTGCATGCTCGGGTTATCCGCTGCTGTGCTACTTGGCAGCTGGTCTGCACCTGTCGGGCTGTGTGGGCGACTGGTATTACGTGCGGACCATCCTGCGCGACCGCCGCATTGTCGCCTGCGAGGACACGTCCTTTGGCGTTCGCTTTTTCGCAAGGTAGTCTTTGGGCAAGGATTGGGAGGGGATGTCGATGAAGCCGTTGTTGTTGCACGCTTGCTGTGCGCCGTGCTCGCTTGAGCCGGTTCGCCTGCTGCGCGAGGAGGGGTTTGAGCCCACGATTTGCTGGACCAACCCCAATATTCAGCCGCGCGATGAATGGCAGCGCCGCCTGGACGAGCTGCGCCGGTGGTGTGCCGACGGCGGCATCGAGCTCATTGAGGCAAGCGAGGATCGCGAGCGCTGGGAGGCCGGCGTGGCCCCGCTGGGTGCCGATCGGTCCCGTCGCTGTCGCGCGTGCTATGCCCTGCGTCTGGCCGAGGCATGCCGCGTGGCCCAGGAGCACGGGTTTGAGTTTGTGGGTACGACGCTCGCCGTCTCGCCGTATCAGCTGTTCGATACCTGTAATGACGTGCTTGAGCGCTTGGCAGCGGCACATGGGCTCACCCCGGTCATTCGCGATTTTCGTCCGTATTACCCCGAGGCCACGCGTCGTTCGCGCGAGCTGGGCATGTATCGGCAGAATTATTGCGGCTGCCGTTTTTCGGCCGTCGAGGCGGCCATGGACCGCGCCCGCATCCGCGATGAGCGTAAAGCCGCCAAAAAGTAGTTCATTTGGGACGTTAGCCTGCTAGGATGTAGAGCGGACTTTAGCTATATAAGGAGAATCCGACGTGTCTATGCGTACTGATGATTTTGACTATAACCTTCCTGAGGAACTGATTGCCCAGGCTCCTGCCGAGCCGCGCGACTCCTGCCGCCTGCTGGTGGTGGATCGCAAGGGCTCCCAGGCGGGAACGCCGTTGGCGCACGGCGGTACCGTTGAACACCGCATCTTCCGCGACATCATTGACTATATCGAGCCGGGCGACGTGCTCGTCATCAACCAGACGCGCGTGATGCCGGCCCGTCTAATCGGTCGCAAGGCAGGCTCGGGCGGCGTGGTCGAGACGCTGCTACTCAAGCGCCGCGAGGACGTTGACCCGCTGGGCCACGTTTGGGAGTGCCTGGTCAAGCCGGGTAAGCGCCTGAAGCCCGGCGCTCAGATTGAGTATCGCGCCGGTGGCGCCCATGCGCCCGAGGGCGCGCCCGTGGTGCTGACGGCCGAGGTCGTCGACTTTGTCACCGATAGCCGCGGCGGCCGTCTGGTGCGCTTTGAGCCGGCCGGTTGCAATGCCGCCGGCGAGCCGCGCACGCTCGACGAGGCCATTCACGCCGCCGGTCACGTGCCGCTGCCGCCCTACATTACCGATTACGAAGGCGATCCCGAGAAGTACCAGACCGTCTATGCCATGAAGGAGGAGCACTCGGCTGCCGCTCCTACGGCGGGCCTCCACTTTACGCCCGAGCTCATGGCCGCTATCGAGGCCAAGGGCGCGAAGTTTGCCGCCGTTGAGCTCGAGGTGGGTATCGATACCTTCCGTCTGGTGGAGGAGGACGACCCCACGCAGCACGTCATGCACACCGAGCGCTACCACGTGTCGCAGGAGGTGGTCGACGCCGTGCATAAGGCTAAGGCCGAGGGGCACCGCGTGATCGCCGTTGGTACCACCGCAGTACGCTCGCTCGAGAGCGCGTTTGACGCTGAGGCGCCGGTGTCCGACCCGGCCGTGACAGCGCGCTATTTTGAAGGCCGCGAGGACGGCGCCGACGCGCTCGGCCGCGGCGACATCGTGGTGCGCGAGAACGCGACGACGCAGCTCTACCTCATGCCTGGCTCGACCTATCACGTGGTCGACGCGCTGATCACGAACTTCCACGTGCCGCGCTCTACGCTCATGATGCTCGTGAGCGCGCTGGCCACCCGCGACCAGATCATGGATGCCTACGCCGCTGCTATCGAAGAGCGTTACCGCTTCTTCAGCTTTGGCGACGCCATGCTCATTTTGTAGGTTACGCGGTTCTACGAACCGCGTAACCAGTTGACGCTGCAAACCCGCCCGAGCG
>CATXML010000209.1 GCA_958372035.1 uncultured Collinsella sp.
CGGATGTCGGCCGGGATGCGCTCAAGCGCCATGACGGCGCAAGCACCCGCCTCTTCGGCGATGCGTGCCTGCTCGGGCGTGGTGACGTCCATGATGACGCCGCCCTTGAGCATCTGTGCGAGCTCGCGATTGAGTTTGACACGATCTGCCTTGCTGGTCTGTTCTGCCATGGTTGCTCCCTTGGTTGGCATGTGCATTGCTTGACGGAACATCCTATCGGGGAGCTGGGTATGGCGAAATACTCAGTTTTCGAGATAATAACAAGGTCAGACTAATGCCAGATTGAATGATTCGATAAGGTCAGGTGATAGACCCATGCTTGACTACAATTTGGAAAATCGCGGCGAAGCATCGCTTTATGAGTATGTTTACCAGCAAATTCGCGATGATATTGTTGCTGGCCGTATTGCGGCGGGGGAGCAGCTGCCGTCTAAGCGCGCCTTTGCGAGTCATCTGGGTATCAGTGTCATTACCATCGAGAATGCATATAGCCAGTTGCTTGCCGAGGGCTATATTTGCTCAATGCCGCGTCGTGGCTACTACGCGTGCGAGCTCCCGGATGCGCCGGTTTTGGCTTTGGCTGCGGGGGATATCGACCGAGATGCTGTCCCTGTTGGTCCCAGCGCGCATGATGCCATGGGGCAGGCAGAGCGATTCGACGCACTTTCTCCTTCCGCTTTGGAGGCGGCGCGGCTTTGGCAAAGTGCGCTACGGGCGACGCTGACGTCCGAAGACGAACGTGAAATCTTTTCGCCCGCACCGGCGCAGGGCACCGCTCGACTGCGACGTGCGATTGCGCGCCATCTGCGCGGGACAAGGGGCATGAATGTCAATCCCGACAATATCGTTATCGGTGCGGGCGCCCAGCTGCTCGATACCATGTTGGTTCAGTTGCTTGGCGCGGACAAGGTGTATGCCGTCGAGGATCCAGGCTATTTGCGCTTGACGCGCATCTATCAGGCCATGGGTTGCGAAGTGCGGCATGTCCCGTTGGATGCTGAGGGCGTGGACTTGAGCGCGCTGCAGAAAACCGGGACCGATGTCCTTCACCTGATGCCGTCTCATCAGTATCCGACCGGTCTTGTGACGAGCATTGCACGTCGCTATGCGTTGCTGAGCTGGGCCGCCGAGCGGCCAGGTCGGTATCTCATCGAAGACGACTTTGATTGTGAGTTTCGCCTTGCCGGCAAGCCGATTCCCGCGCTCGCGTCGATCGATGCCGCCCAGTCGGTTATCTACACCAACACGTTTTCGAAGAGCCTTTCATCGGCGTTACGTTTGGCGTACATGGTGCTGCCCGATGAACTAATGGAGAGGTTTAAACGCAACCTTGGTTTCTACGCCTCGTCGGTAAGTTCTGTTGATCAGGTTGCCTTGGCGCGTTTGCTGGAATCGGGTGATTACGAGCGACATGTGAACCGCGTGCGCGTTCGTGCTCGTGGGGCGCGTGATGGCCTGGCGGCGCTTGTACGGAAAACGTTTCCGGCAGGGGAAGTCTCGATCGAGTACGCGGACGCCGGCCTTTACTGCGTCGTGGCCGTGGAGTGTGACGCGGGCGGAAGCTCTTTTGCACGGGCCCTCACGCGCTCGAGCATCCCTTTTATCGATATCGGTGACTGTTTTTGGTGTGCCGATGGCGCATCTGTCCCTGAAAACTCAACTCAAATTCTTGTTCAGTATGACGATCTGAGTCCAAAAGTACTAACTACCTTGGAATTGCAGCTAATGGGGGTGTTCCTATAGTTTTGTCAACTGGGCAATGCTGTTTTCGAGATTGAATCGCGACATGCTAACGCCAGGCCTTTCGGCCGATGGGCTCCAATCTGTTCGGAGCGCTTCGACTAGGCGGCGTAGGGCACCCTGTCCCGCATGATCGCGTAGATGACCTTCAGCCTCTTTCGTGCCAGCGCCTTGAGCGCCTTGCCGTGCGGCATGCCCCGCTCTCGGCACCTAGCGTAGTAATCGCCCCATCTTCCCTCTGTCCGGGTAAGGCAGTTGCACGAGAATATGAGCAGGTTCTTCAGCCTCTTGTTGCCTTGGCGCGATGCCGTCACCGAGGAAATCGAGGTCCCCGACTGGCGGTTGCGCGGCGCCAGGCCGCAGTACGACGCGAGCCTGTCATGGCTTGGGAAGTCTTCGATATCTATGGAGATCGCGAGCTCGGAAGCGGTTTTGGGGCCGATCCCCGGCACCGTCAGGAGGCATCGGTAGGTATCGTCGCCCTCGAGGAGGGCGGATATCTCCGCCGTGATCACATCGATCTCCGCCGAGTTCTCGGAGATCCTGCGCGCGAGCAGCCTCACCGCCCGGTCCTCGGCGGCGATGGCCGCCGCGTCCGGCCTTGTCGAGGAGGCCGTCGAGCGGACGAGGGCCTCGATCTTGCCGCGCGCCGCCCCGCGCGTGAGCGCCGCCGCCCTGCGGGGCCCGGCGTCGGCCACCGACCAGGCCCCGCCGAGGGATGCCATGAGCCTCAGCTGGGGACCGTCGGACAGGTCGACCAACGCCTCGAAGGCGGGGCACGATTCCAGCAGGATGCTGCGCAGCCGATTCTTGCTCCTGGTGTTTTCGCAGTTCAGGAAGTTTCTCTGGGCGGCCAGCGCCCTCGCCGCCGCGACCGTCGGGCCCGGATCCCTGACCGGCAGGAGTGCGTCGGGGATGCCCAGCGCCGTCTTCGCGATGACCATTGCGTCCCGCTCGTCGGTCTTGGCGTCGCCGGCGAAGAGCCTGGCGGCCCCGTGTGCCGCGAGTCCCGGCAGGTACGCCGCCGACATCCCGGCCGCCTTGGCGCGGGCGAGCGCGAGGGCGCCTATGTTGCGCGACTGGTCGACAACCACGAGCGCGTCGGGGAAGCGGCCGAACAGCGAGTCCAGATCGCCCTCCCTGTTCGCGACGGGGGCGCTCAGCAGTATCTCGCCGTCCCGGGTCGCGACGCATGCCCAATGGGACAATTTCCCGACATCGAGCCCGATGACGGCTTCCGGCATTCTAGGTGGTGCCACGGTGTTATCCTCCAATCGGTAGGCCGATCGGAACCCCTCCCTGCGACACCCACATTACCTGGCCGTGGCGCTTGCACCCGGCAGTTTCCTATCAGTCGTCCGGAGCGGCGAGCGCCCCCGGTGGCAACACCCCCCGGGCCCTCTACGGGGCAGGGGCAGACGGCCATCCGGAGGCGCCCGATCGGCGGCCCCTCGGGGCTTGCCCGTATCGTAGGCAATGCGCCGAATGCTCGCCATCGAAATTTATCGGTGGCCCACTTCAGACTGTAATGGGGGGCACTCTGCAACCTAAGTGAGTAGACTTTTAGCACTTTGGCGACCAGGCAGTTTTGTAACAAGCTATCTACCTGCGGTTTTGAAAA
>CATXML010000210.1 GCA_958372035.1 uncultured Collinsella sp.
CGTTGTGCTCGATACCGAGGGCCATATCCTCACCAACAACCACGTGGTCGATGGCTATGACCAGTACGTGGTGACCATGGACGACGGCACCACCTACGAGGCCGAGTTCGTGGGCAACGATGCTTCGAGCGACCTGGCCGTCATCAAGCTCAAGGACGCCGACGCCTCTAAGCTCACGCCGATCGAGATCGGCGACTCCTCCAAGCTCAACGTGGGCGAGTGGGTCATGGCGATTGGCTCGCCGTTCGGCAACGAGCAATCTGTCTCCACGGGTATCGTGTCGGCGCTGTATCGCTCAACAGCCATGAGCTCTACCAACGGTAACACCATCTATGCCAACATGATTCAGACCGATGCCGCCATCAACCCGGGCAACTCCGGTGGCGCGCTCGTTAACGACAACGGCGAGCTCGTGGGTATCAACTCGCTCATCGAGAGCTACTCGGGCTCCAGCTCGGGCGTGGGCTTTGCCATTCCCGTTAACTACGCCAAGAACATTGCCGACCAGATCATCGACGGCAAGACGCCGGTTCATCCGTACCTGGGTGCCACGCTTTCGAGCGTCAACGCGCTCAATGCCCGCACCAACAAGCTGAGCACCGATAGCGGTGCCTATGTGGCAAGCGTCGTCGAGGACGGCCCCGCCGCCAAGGCCGGTATCCAGGAGGGCGATGTCATTACCAAGCTGGGCGACGACGAGATCACGAGCGCCGACGGCCTGATCATCGCGCTGCGCAGCCACGAGGTGGGCGAGAAGGTCGAGATTACGCTCATGCGCGGCAAGGAAGAGAAGAAGGTCACCGTCGAGCTGGGCTCCGATGAGAAGCTGCAGAACCAGCAGCAGGACGACAGCGCGACTGACACCGGCAACGGTGGCATTACTGACGAGCAGCTGCGCCAGTATCTGGAGGAGCTGCTTGGACAGCAGGGCCAGGGCCAGGGTCAAGGCTACGGTCAGGGTTTCTAACGAGCTGTATCGCACATATCGAAGCTAGAGGGGCTGTCCCATCAACGCGGGACAGCCCCCTCTTTTTTATTGATCCGTTGGGGACGGAGGAAAACGGATCATGTAGAAACGGCAAGGGCATGGTTTGATCGCGCGATCCATCCCGGTTCGGCCGCTGCCGATTCGGTGCGGTTCGAAAGGGCTATTCGGCCCCGTTGCGACCGGTGGTACTCTAGTAGCCGTTTGAAATCGAGCGAAGGAGTGCCGCTATGGAGCAATCGAGCCTGTTTGGTGACGGCGTGGACATCGATACCGAAACGCTAGCGAGCACGGATACCGCTACACCGGCCGATGCCCGTGCCCAGGCGGCAGCGCGTGCGGCCGAGTTGCGCCACGAGCTCGATTACCACGCGTACCGCTACTACATGCTCGACGCACCCGAGATCACGGACGCCGCCTTCGACAAAATGCTCGTTGAGCTGCAGGAAATCGAGGCCACCTACCCCGACCTGGTGACGCCCGACAGCTATACCCAGCGCGTGGGCGGCTACGTGAGCGAGCAGTTTACGCCGGTCACGCACATGGCGCGCATGTATTCTATGGACGATGCCATGGACCTGGACGAGCTCGACGCGTGGCTCCAACGCACCGAGGATGCGCTCGGTGCCGGTAGCGTCACCTATACCTGCGAGCTTAAGATCGACGGTCTGGGCGTGGCGCTTACCTACCAGAACGGCACCTTTGTGCGCGCCGCCACGCGCGGTGACGGCACAACGGGCGAGGACGTGTCGCTCAACGTGCGTACCATCAAGGATGTGCCCATGCACCTGTTCGAGCCGGCGCTCGCCCACATGGGTGCCGACCGCGAGCGTACCATCGAAGTACGCGGCGAGGTCTATATGCCCAAAGGCAGCTTTGTTCGTCTGAATGAAGAGGCCGATGCCGAGGGCCGCGACCCCTTCGCCAACCCACGCAACGCCGCCGCCGGATCGTTGCGCCAGAAGGATCCCAAGGTCACGGCGCGCCGCGACTTGGCCACCTTTATCTACGCCATTGCCGATACCGATCCGCTGCACGTCCACAGCCAGCGCGAGTTCCTCGACTGGCTGCGCACCGCCGGTTTTAGCGTCAACCCCAACGTGGCCCGCTGCGCCACGCCGGCCGAGGTCCACGAGTTCTGTGCCCAGGCCCTCGAGCATCGCGGCGACTTGGACTACGACATCGACGGCGTGGTCGTAAAGGTCGACAGCTTCCAGCAGCAGCTCGACCTGGGCTTTACCGCTCGCGCACCGCGCTGGGCCATCGCCTTTAAGTTCCCGCCCGAGGAAAAGCAGACCGTCCTGCGCGAGATTCGCATCCAGGTGGGCCGCACCGGTGTGCTCACGCCGGTCGCCGAGTTCGATCCGGTGACGGTTGCCGGCTCCACCATCGCGCGCGCCACGCTGCACAACATCGACGAGATTCGCCGCAAAAACGTGCGCGAGGGCGACACCATCATCGTGCACAAGGCAGGCGACGTAATCCCCGAGGTCGTGGGTCCCGTGCTCGACAAGCGCCCGGCCGACAGCGTTGATTGGCACATGCCCGAGGTTTGCCCCGTGTGCGGCAGCCCCGTGGTTCACGAGGATGGCGAGGTGGCCTACCGCTGCGTGTCCATCGACTGCCCCGCACAGCTCAAGGAGCGCCTGCTCCACTGGGTGAGCCGCGGCTGCATGGACGTGGACGGCCTGGGCGACGAGATCGTCGACAAGATGATCGCCGCCGGGCTGATTCACGACGTCGCGGACTTCTACCAGCTCACGGTTGACGACATCGCCGGACTGGACACGGGGCGTACCTATGTCAGCTCCAATAGCAAAAAGGGCGTCAAGAAGGGCGACCCCATTCCGGTAGGCCTCAAGACGGCCGAGAAAATCATCGCCGAGCTCAACAAGTCCAAGAGCCAGCCGCTCGGTCGCGTGCTGTTTGCCCTGGGCATCCGCCACGTGGGCAAGAGTGTAGGCGAGGTCATTGCCGAGCGATTCCTGTCGATTGACAAGCTTATCTTGGCAAGCGAAGAGGATATTGCCGAGTGCGAGGGCATCGGTCCCAAGATTGCGGCGAGCGTCAAGCAGTTCCTGGCCGTGCCCGAAAACCTTGCCGTGCTGGAGCGCCTACGCCAGGCGGGCCTGTCGCTCGAGGTCGACTTGGGCGCCGCGCACGCGCAAGCCGCAGCCGACGCTGGCGTGGCAGGCGATCTCGCCGACGCCCAGCCGCTCGCGGGCCTGACGTTTGTGCTGACCGGCACGCTCGTCAACCGCACACGCGACGAGGCGGGTGCGGCGCTCAAGGTGCTCGGCGCCAAGGTTTCGGGCAGTGTTTCAAAGAAGACGAGCTATCTGGTCGCCGGCCCCAAAGCGGGCTCCAAGCT
>CATXML010000211.1 GCA_958372035.1 uncultured Collinsella sp.
GGTAGAGGGCAGGCTTAACCGCGTGCTCGTCGAGCGATAAAAAATGAGCGCCCGAATTGCTCGGACGCTCGCAAGCTTGATGTATGTTGGCTCGCCGGATCGTCGGCTCTTAGACGAGCTTAATCTTCTCGATGTCCTTGCGCGAGGACTCGCGATACAGCGAGAACTTGCGGCCGATGACCTGGACGACCTCGGCGTGGCAGCGATCGGCGAGATCTTCGGCGGCCTCGCGGGCAGAAAGGCTGGAACCATCGAGTACGGAGCACTTAACGAGCTCGTGCTTCTCCAGGTAGGCGACCGTCTGCTCGACGGTGCCCTCGTTGATGTCGGACTTGCCGATGATGATGGCGGGGTTGAGGTGATGGGCCATGCTGCGAAGCTGCTTGACCTGGGCTCCTGTCAGTGCCATGGGTTCTCGCTTTCTATGTTATGGGGCGCCCCGCGATGGGGCCTTAATCTACGTGAGCTGTCCCACGATAGCGCAGGAACGGCGCGGTGTGGGGCGTGTTTGCCCAGTTCAAAAAGAATGCGGATGCCGAGCGGGAGAACGGCGCGGGTTACAGGCGGACGTGTACGACGGCCGAAAGCGGTCTATGGACGGCTCGAAGAGACCGGCTCCCATGCAATAAACGCCCAACGGACCTTGCGGATATGGTCGAGCATATAGCGTCCCTGCGGCACTCCTTTGGACCCCGGCTCGCCAGCACGGGGATTCTCAATCATATGCTGAGCGACGTAGTCGCGCAGACGGTCGATCTTATCCTTGTTACCGTGCTCGAGCATGCGGGAGAAGTCCGCCACGCCCGCCTCAAGGCTATCGAAAGTATCGCGACGGGGCGATTCGAAGTATGTAACCTGCGGCAGCGCCCCCATCTGAATGAGGATATTAAAGGCATACACAAAGCCATTACTGCAGGTAACCGAGGCACCGATGGCGTTCATCAGGTGCAGGTCATAGCGCGGGCTGGAGTTGGCGACCATCGTGACAGCACAACGCCGACGAGCCGTACGGTCGAGCTTGGCAAGCGCACCTTTTAGATTGGTCGTCGTAACCGACCGACTGGCAAAGGCAACATCCACCGCTTTCGCGACCGGTCCAACCAAATCCCAATCATCATCCCAAGCAAGCTCAAGTGGCGTAATAAGATCCTCGAGCCCGTAGTACTCAATGCCAGCATCAAGCGTGCCCAACATAGCAGGGGAAAAGTCAGCAGCAATCACAGGATGCCCAGCCTGAGCAAGCGGAATGGCAATCGACCCAGCCCCACACCCCATATCAAGCACCGACTCGCCAGGCTTTAACGCCAACAGCTTTATAAAATCCCGGGCATACGGAGCAGTCTCAAGCGGCCGAAAATGCCGAGCCCGCTTATCCCACTCAAAAGAATCATCAGCCCGCCGCCGACCAGCCTGCAGGCGCATCCATTCGCCATTCCAATCAGCAGAAAGAAGCTCAGAGCGAATCAAATCATCAGCCACGGGCCATCCCCCTCACAACAAAAAAGCGACTCCTCCCAAAAGAAGAGCCGCAACCAGCATATATCAGAAAGAACCGATCCAACGCCAAACCGCCGTATCAACCATGTGGTGCAGGAGCGAAGCAACTGCAACATGGGACAGAACTCAGCCAAGGTTGAGATGTGCGGGAACCCCGGGAAGGGCAAATATATAAGGTCGATCGCGAGTTCCGCACGAGCCGGAGAGCACTTAATGTGCTCTCCGTGCGAGTCAGGACTGTCCGAGCAGGCGACCTTATATATTTGCCCTTTCCGGGGTTCCTCGCCTCGTATCCCTGGGCTAGTTCTTGAGCGAGTTCAGCGGTGCCGGGAAGCGTCCACCACGGTGGGCAAGCACGGTGCCGGCGTTGGGGTTCACCGGCATGATGGGCGCACGGCCGAACAGGCCGCCGTACTCGACGCAGTCGCCCACGCCCTTGCCGATGGCGGGAATCACGCGGACGGCCGTGGTCTTGTTGTTGATGACGCCGATAGCCATCTCGTCGGCGATGATGCCGGCGATGGTCTCGACCGGGGTGTCGCCGGGGATGGCGATCATGTCCAGGCCAACGGAGCACACGCAGGTCATGGCCTCGAGCTTCTCGAGCGAAAGCGCGCCAGCCTCGACGGCGGCGATCATGCCGGCGTCCTCGGACACGGGGATAAAAGCGCCCGAGAGGCCGCCCACGCTGGAGCTGGCCATGACGCCGCCCTTCTTGACGGCATCGTTGAGCATGGCGAGTGCGCAGGTCGTGCCCGGGCCACCACAGGTGCCCACGCCGATGATCTCGAGGATGCGCGCGACGGAGTCGCCGATGGCAGGCGTAGGCGCCAGCGACAGGTCGACGATGCCCTTCTCGACACCCAGGCGATGGGCGGCCTCGCGGCTCATGAGCTCGCCGGCGCGGGTGATCTTAAAGGCGGTCTGCTTAATCTTCTCGGCGACCTCCATCATCGATGCGGAATCGGGCAGCGTCTCCAGGGCTGCGGCCATAACGCCGGGGCCCGAGACACCCACGTTGATGACGGCGTCGGCCTCGCCACCGCCGTGGACAGCGCCCGCCATAAACGGGGAGTCCTCGACCATGTTGGCAAAGCAGACAAACTTGGAGGCGCCGACGGAGTCCTGGTCGGCCGTGAGCTTAGCGGCGTCGATGATGGTCTGCGCAGCCATGAGTACGGCGTCCATGTTGATGCCGGCACGCAGACTGGCGACATTGACGCTGGAGCAGACACGACTCGTGGTGGCGAGCGCCTGCGGGATGGACTGGATGACACGGCGGTCGGCGTCGCCGATGCCCTTCTGGACGAGCGCGGAGAAGCCGCCCAGGTAGTCGATGCCGAGGGTCTCGGCCGCACGGTCGAGGGCATGCGCGATGGGGGTGAGGTCCTCATCCTTGCAGCACGCGGCGATCTGCGCCACCGGGGTGACGGAAACGCGCTTGTTGACAATGGGGATACCGTACTCGCGCTCGAGGTTCTCGGCGGTCTCGACCAGATGCTCAGCCGTGTGCGTCACATGGTCGTAGATCTTCGTGCACATGCGGTCGAGGTTCTCGTCACCGCAACCCATGAGCGAAACACCCATGGTGATGGTCCTGATGTCGAGGTTCTGTTCCTCAACCATGCCGCGGGTTTCCGCGATTTCTGCGGGCGTGATCGCCATCCTTGCGCTCCTATCTGCCAAAACGAGCATAGTCTTTTCTATTCTAACGTGCCGCACGTGCCAAGTGGCGCATGCGGCACGTTTTGGTGCTCGGTTGTTTCCGTTGTGTTACTGCCCAAAGACCTCTTCGGCGATACGAGCGCTTTCGGCGGCGTCCTTGGCGTAGTAGTCCGCGCCGATCTGCTTGGC
>CATXML010000212.1 GCA_958372035.1 uncultured Collinsella sp.
TGGTCATGCCCGACGATTGAACGTCAGATTGCCGCTTAGGGGCGTTTGCAGCGTCGCGCCGTTACGCGGTTTGGTAAAACCGCGTAACCCTACAGTTCAGTCACGACAACGCTGTTGTAGATCTCGTCCCAGCGGTCCATGACCAGGTGGCCAGTCTTGGGATCCATGGCGTTGAGCTTGCCGCAGGTATTGGCGGTCTTGAGCACCGTGATGTCGTCGGCACCAGCAGCAATGGCATGCGCAAAGCCGGCGATGGTCGAGTCGCCGGAACCCGTCGCGTTCACTGCCGCAATCGCGGGCGTCTTGGCGCGGAACGCGCGACCCTCATGGAAGCCCACCGAGCCGGCAGTGCCCATCGAAACGACAACCCAAGGGATACCGGCAAAGCGGCCATCGGCGGCAAGCGCCTCACGCAAGGCATCGATATCATCGGTCGTAAAGGACGTACCTAGCAGGCCATTAATCTCGGTCAGGTTGGGCTTTACGAGCTCAGGCTTAGCGTCGGACTCCAGCGCGGCCTCCAGCGATGCACCCGAGGTGTCGAGCAGCACCTTAGCGCCCGCCTCCTCGGCGATCTTGACGAGCTCGGCATAGTAGCCGGCATCGACGCCACGCGGCAGCGAGCCCGAAAGCGTCACAACGTCCGCCTTCGCTGCAAGCTCGGCGAACTTGGCCGTAAAGGCCTCGAGCTCGGCCGGGGCGATCTGCGGGCCGCTCTCCAGCAGCTCGGTCTGATTACCCTCGTGCAGAATATTCAGGCAAATGCGCGTCTCACCGGCGATGGGCACAAAGTCATTCTTGACGCCATCGGCATCCATGAGCTCGGCCATATAGGCACCCATGTGGCCGCCAAGCAGGCCGGTCGCGAGCACGTCGTCACCCAGCTGCAGCAGCACACGGCTCACGTTGAGGCCCTTGCCACCAGCGGTCTTTTCGGGCATCACGCGGTTAACATCGTCGATGATCAGCTTGTCGAGCTGATAGCGCGTATCAATCGACGGGTTCATGGTAACGGTCAGAATCATGTTGGACTCCTGTTTAGAAAACCGGCCCGCGCCCCTCACAGAAACGCGAGCCGTCAATTAAAAAGCTGCAGAATGCCGGGTACCGCCAAAACGACGCACACGAGCTCAGCAAGCAAAAGTTTTATCAGAGTAGCTCGCACGCCAGATGGCTTCGCAGCGTCGACTGGTCTGGCGTTCGGTAGAACGCCGGAACCTCCTTAGTCGTGGTATTCGCCGCGGTCCCACTTCTCCAGGAACTCGTCAAAGAAGTGCAGGTCGGCCTGAGCCTCGGCGTCGGCCTTATTGCAGGCATCGATCTTGGCGATCAAGGCATCGTGCTCGGGAGTCTTGTCGTAGGGCTCCTCCAGGAAGGCAAGCATGATATCGGCCATCAGGAACTCGCCGGTGATCTTGCCGCCAAAGCCCACGATGTTGGCGTTGAGCTCGCGACGGGCATACAGGGCAGAGGTCATGTCGCGAACCAGGGCGCAGCGGGCGCCGGGAACCTTGTTGACGGCGTTGGTGATGCCGATGCCGGTGCCGCACAGGGCCACGCCAAAGTCAGCCTTGCCGCTGGCAACAGCCTCGCCCACGGCCTTGCCGTAGATGGGGTAGTGCGTACGGGTGTGGCTGTAGGTGCCGCAGTCGAGCACCTTGTAGCCAGCCTGCTCCAGGCGGTCGGCCAGATAGATCTTCTCGTCCGTAACGATATGGTCACAACCGATTGCGATGGTCTTCTTCATCAGAACGTCCTTTCGTCTGAATTCACAAGTTGAGGTAGAAGTTCGAGTTCTCGGTGGCTCTCGTTAGGCCATCTTGTTGAGCATGTCGACACGGATCTGGTGACGGCCGCCAGCATACTGGGCGCGCAGGAACTCGCGGGCGATCTTCTTGGCGACCTCGGTGCCCACAACGCCCGGGCCCATGGTGACCATGCGCGAGCCGTTGTGCTCGCGGGTCATGTAAGCGGAACGCTCGTCGGAAATGTTGGCGACGACCATGCCCTTGATCTTGACGGCGGCCATATAGGAGCCGACACCGTACTTATCGAATGCGAAGCCCTGGGAATCCTTGTGCTCCAGCAGGTCCTTGGCAACGGCGGTCGCGGAATCGACAAAGTCCGCGGCAGGGGTCTCGGAATAGTCGACGACCTCGTGACCGTCGGCGATGAGCATCTCCTTGATGGACTCCTTCATCGACATACCGTCGGCATCGGAAGCGATTACAACTCTCATGACATCCTCCTTGAGAGATACGCAGGTGCGTAGTTTCTGTTTGGAAGTGTTGAATCGCGTTCAGGTCCGGGCATCTGAATGTGCGGTTCTTCACTGTTCATGTTTATTTGAACACATTCGAACAGTAACTGCAACAACTATTTGTTTATCTTTGTTCTTTTTTGAACAAATATCGTTCACGGATGATTGCTGACCGTTTGAGCCGGGCGCGGACGTAGCGACCATGTGTTCAACAAATCAGAACCACCCTTAAAAAGGGTGGTTTGCTCTTAGGGTATAACCCACGGGCCCCGGGCTCGCGTCTAAAGGCGCGGGCCCGGACTTCGTCCAGGCCTAGTGCATCTTGACCCGTGGCGCGCCGGTCGAACCGGCGGGATCACCCCCTCTTGAAGGGGTCCTCGTACTCCTTCACGCTCAGCTTGTCCAGCGCGATGTCGTGGGACTCCTGCTCCCTGATGTACTTGGCGATCGTCGCCTCGTTCAGGCCGACGGTGGACACGTAGTAGCCCTCCGCCCAGAACTTCCTGTTGCCGAACTTGTACTTGAGGTTGGCGTGCCTGTCGAATATCATCAGCGAGCTCTTCCCCCTTCAGGTAGCCCATGACGCTCGCGACGCTGTACTTCGGCGGGATCGCCAGCAGCACGTGCACGTGGTCGGGCATCAGGTGCCCCTCGATTATCTCGATCCCCTTGTACTCGCACAGCTTCCTGAGGATCTCCCCTATGTCGCTCCTGATTTGGTTGTAGATCACTTTGCGCCTATACTTCGGCGTGAACACGATGTGGTACTTGCACATCCACTTCGTGTGGGAAAGGCTGTAGGCCTTCTGGGCCATGGCGACCACCCCTTCGACTCGAATTCTTGACGGCCTGAACAATCGTCAATATCGGTCGGAGGGGTGGCTTTGTAAAGCCGTTTGTCTCCACCCGCGTAGCGGGTGGTTCAAAGCTGGCCGCTGCGCGGCCAGCAGACTAAAGTCTTGAAAAGAAAAAGCCCTGTCGCGAGTTTGCGGCAGAGCTTTTGGAAGGGGACTTGGTTGTGCGGGCTCGTTAGGCGAGCTTGGCCTCGAGCTCGGCGATGCGCTTGTAGGCATCGATGGTAAAGCGGGTCT
>CATXML010000213.1 GCA_958372035.1 uncultured Collinsella sp.
GAACCAAATGAGGCGTCCAACGGGGCGCCTCATTTTTTGAGGGTTCGAATCCCCAGCTAACGTGGTTCAACTAAAAAAGGGTCCCTTTCGGAACCCTTCTTTAAAGTCTTACTGGCGGAGAGCTGGGGATGTCCGGGCATGCTACGCATGCCCTCCGGCTTCAAAGCCTAGCGGCTTTTCGCCCACGGGCTACAAACGCATTCGCGTTTGCTTAACGCCCGTGCCCTCTCGGGTTCGAATCCCCAGCCTCCTTTCTCCGCACCAAAAAAGGGCCCCAGATGGGACCCTTCTTTCAATTCATACTGGCGGAGAGCTGGGGATTCGAACCCCAGATGCCCTTTTGGGGCATACTCGCTTAGCAGGCGAGCACCTTCGGCCTCTCGGTCAGCTCTCCGTAACAGCCGTTCTATAGTAACCAAACAGTCGAGGATGGGCAAGGGGGAATTTTGGAGCGATTCCAATTTGCCAGTAGACGTCTCAGCCAATCATCTCAATCTGTAACAGGTACAGGCCGAATCTTCGTCCAGATGTTACAGATTTAGACAAACAGTCAGCGCCATCCGCAAATGTCTCAATCTGTAACAGTTATCGAGCAAATCGGACCGTAAATGTTACAGATCAAGACAAACAATCCCTCAGGACACAACGTCTCAATCTGTAACACCTGCAGACTGCCCCTATCCCAGCGAGCGGTTGAGGGAGCCGAGCTCGTCGTTGCCCATGGTGCGCCACATTTGAAAGATGCAGCCGCGCGCCAAGAAAAAGAAGCCGTTATCGACGAGTTGCACGGCGGCATCCGCGAGTTGATTGGTCACGGCGGGCACCGGCGGCAGCTCAAGACCTGCCTTGCGGATGGTCTCGACAGCCTCCTCAAACGCGGGCGGTTTGATGACGCCCATCTCGTTCATAAGGCCCTGCATTTCCTCCTGCGCACTGCCGCCCGATTCCTCGCCGCGCGGCACCAGGCGATAACATGCCAGCGCCAGCTCGAGCTGGTCGCAGTTCCAGTAGGCGAATGCCAGGCGATAGAACAGGTAACCGATCGAAGGCCGGTCGCTGGCGATGCGCAGGCCGTGGCGCGCCACCTCGATAATCTCGTCATATCGCTCCAGGCGTGCTAGCACGTTGATCAGGGCAAAGTGAGACTGCATGGACGAGCGCGCCAAATCGTAGAGACGACGTACCTCAGGCAGTGCGCGCTCAAAGTCCTCTTGTTCGGCGTAAAAGCTGCAGATCTCGTGCTGGGCAAAATACAGCGCATCGGGGGCGCGAAGGATACGCACGGAACGGTCCTCCTCCATCACCGGCAGCACCATGCGCACCAGCTGGTTATCGCAGAACTGGGTCTGCACCGGGCCCGTCGCCAAAAGCTCAGCAACAGTACACTTGGCTTCCAGCTCCTCGACAAGGCGAGAAAAGCCCTCGAAAGCACCAGCTCGGTCAACTTTGGATTGCTCGCGCAGCTCGACGACACGGGCGACATACGGATCGTTGTCCTCCTCCATGACCTCAAGCTCGTCAGCCGTATCAGCGAGCAGCAAATCGCGAAGCGCGGGCGGCAATGGACGATGGTCATCACGTGGTCGGGCGTGAACCTCTGCAGGCTCAATCATGTCCGGCGCATCTGCCTCATATGCCTCGAGCAAATGCTTGCACGGCATATCGTCCATGCCCATGCTCTCAAGATCCTTGGCGACAGAAACGCAATCGGCCAGATAAGCCGCACGGCCAAAGGAGTACGTTTCAATAACGCACTCGCCCTGCTCGCCGTCGGGAGCCGCAATCTGCACGTAGCAGCGCGTGATGCGAGCACCCGAAGCAAAGCAAGCCGCCGCGAGGGTAAGCGCAATGCGCGCATCGTGCTCAGTGGCCCATGCTGCGCGCTTTGGCTCATCTACCTCGCGCCAGGCGTCATCTTGAGCATCGTATTCGCGCTGAGGCATAGCATCGACAACCGTGCGGCCAAAACGCACCAGCATGATGCCCTCGGCGACGTTCGCTCGATAGGTGTAGTCGAGCCGCGTGACAACGTTGAGTGCTTCTACGATACGTGCAAAGCGGGTGCGAACGTCCCACTCGCCACCCGGCTGGCACGCAACCGTCCCCGGCTTGGCCCACGGGTTGTCATTCGACAGCGTTTCGAGCAGGCGAGGAACGTCGTTTGTCGTCTTGCTGATATGCCATAGGTCAAAGAGCGAGCAGCCCTCAAAGCTTGGCGACGAGGCAACGGGGCCCAACCCTGCCCCAATACGCTCAAGAATGCCCGATAGGCGGTTCAGGCGGCACTCGACGGCAAACAGGGCATCGATCTCGTCCTGGTCCAGCAGGCTACGGTCAAAATTGAGATAAAAGAGCCTCGAGCGATCGATGCGCGCCAGACTCATTTCGGTTTTGGCCGCAATGGTGCGCAGGCGAGGCAGATTGACTTCGCCCATCAAAGCGGCGGCATAGCGCTCAATACCACTTGGATTATCTGTATGGTCAATGCGGTAGAGCAACGTTTCGATTGCATCGGGCAGCGGCGTGGAATCAAACCCCAGCAGCACCTCAACCGGCTCGGGGAGTTTTACGAGCTTGATCTTGTCGACGGCATTTTTCATGCCCTCGTCGAGGCCGTCACCGTCAGCCGTGCCTGAGACAGCGTTTTCAGAATCGGCGAATATCACGTAACGCAAGAACATCGAGGCCATGAACTCGCCGTAGCGAAGGCTGCGTGTCGAATTCCACGTCTCGCAATCGGATTGCTCGCGCATGGTGCCTTCGGGAGAGCCGATGACTCGCGCCCGGGAATGCATCGTCCCATCGGCGCCCCTGACCGCAATCTCACCGATATTGGAATCGGACTTGTCAAGAATCAGTTGCATGTCGGGATCGTCGGGCAGCGATACCTCGTTAACGGGACGGTCCACCTTATAGACCTCACCCGAAACGCTCACGTAGCCCAAAAGCGACACATGGCTTTTGCCGACAAATTCGACGACATAGCATGATTCATGCGGGTCCTCTCCAAAGAGCTTCCAAACCACGCCATACGAGCGTCCCGCAGGCTGCTCGGGCATGGCCGGAAAGCGCTTTTTGGGATCGAGAAACCTGAGCTTGTATGTCGGACGCTCTGCCACGAAATATCACCCTGATCGGTCGTCTAAAGAAAGAGCGCGCCACGGGCTCGCCAAGGCGCATATTCGAAATCTTACACGAGTCGATGAGAAATAGTCCCCGTTGACCGAGGTTCGAATCCATGCAGTGTTTACGTAAAAGAAAAGCCCCCGTTGCCGGGAGCTTTAATCTCAAATGGTGCGGCGTATAGGATTCGAACCTATGACGTTCTGATTCGTAGTCAGACCCTC
>CATXML010000214.1 GCA_958372035.1 uncultured Collinsella sp.
TCCGCCCACTCTCTGATCAGCGTTTCCCAGTTTTCCCCGTTATTGACGGCCTGCATCTTTTACCTTCAACCCTTACGGCCTTCCCGGGCCTCAACGGAAGCTCGGTGCCCCTCGGCATCTTCTTTGTGTACGGCGGCGTAATCTTCTCCATGCTCACGGCTGTCATCTATTCCATTAAGGGCGGAGTGGCCATTAAACAGGCTCTCGCGCATCCCGAGGACGAGGACATCGACTTTCTGAACCCCGAAATCGAAGACTGATTCGTTGGGGTATGATTACGTACGGTTCATTATTTGCGGCACGTCCGCGATAAGTTAGGGGTTGTCATGGACAACATGGTTAACAATATGCCTCAGAATGATAAGACTGCTGACGCTACCTGCGTATTCCGCGTGCCTTCAAGCGACGTCACCGTTCCCGACCTCATGGCCAACGTGCGCATCACCGCCCCCGTTCTGTCCATCGTCAAGGGTCCGCAGACTGGTGCCGCCTTTGAACTCGAGGACGACGTGACCACCATCGGCCGCGATCCTGCGAACGGCATCTTCCTCAATGACATGACCGTTTCGCGCAGCCACGCGCGCATTATTCGCGAGGGCCTCGGCGCCCGCATCGAGGACCTGGGCTCGCTCAATGGCACCTGGGTCGACGGTGCCATTGTCAACGCGGCCCCGCTGCACGACGGTTCTTCCGTTCAGATCGGTACGTTTACGCTCATCTACCACGAGAGCACGCCGGAGCGCATCGAAACCGGTGAGTAGGGCATGGCCGAACGCAACTATCTGAGTATCGGCCAAGTCGTCAACCTACTTCGAGGCGCATACCCCGATCTTTCGAACTCAAAAATTAGATTTCTAGAAGATGAGGGGCTCATTACCCCTCATCGTACGCCTAAGGGATACCGTCAGTACTCCAAGGAGGACGTTGATCGCCTGGAGGTCATTCTGCACCTGCAGAAGACTCGCTACATGCCGCTCAACGTGATTAAGCAGCGCTTGGAAAACGCCACGGACCTGTCAACGCTCGCCTACGAGGTGGGCTTGCTGTCCGATGTTCCGCTCAAGACGGAGCCCAAGGAGACTAAACAAAAGCTGCATCCCATCGAGACCATTCCCGATATGTTGGGCGTCGAGATCTCGTTTATCCGCTCGCTCGCCGAGAACGACCTCATTCGCATCATCAAGAGTCCGCAGAACCGTGAGCTCGTCGATGGTCGCGATTTTCCGATCATCCGCTACTGCTCCGAGCTGTCACGCTTCCATATCGAGCCGCGCAACCTGCGTCAGTACGTGTCTTCCGCCAACCGCGAGTCCTCGATGTTTGAGCAGGTGCTCGTGAGCATGCTCGGAATGGATACCTCCGATGACGAGCGCGACGCCAAGCTCGAGCGTGCGTTTAAGAAGCTTCACGACCTCACCGAGGGTGTGCATACGGCACTGCTCAAGAACCGCGTTTTTGAGTCGCTCAACGCCGTGGTCGAGGATGCCGACATCGATGCACTCGATGAAGAAATCGCTCGCTCCGAGTCCACCAAGGCCAAAAACGAAGAAACTGCCGCGCCGGCTTCACACGAGGATTCTCTCGTAAAGCCGCTCAAGGTTGTCGCCCCTTCGCAATCCGACACTGTCACCGCGGGCAAATAACAGCTACCGCTTATCCGGCAACCCATTGAAAGGTCATGCAATGTACGACTTCGAATCTCAAATCGTCGACATCCCCGACTATCCCGAGCCCGGAGTCATCTTCAAAGACATTACGCCGCTCTTTGGCAATCCCGAGGCGCTCAAAGCCATGACCGATGCCCTCGCCGAGCACTTTGCCGGCATGGGGATCACCAAGGTCGTGGGTCCCGAGGCCCGTGGCTTTATGGTTGGCGTACCGGTGGCTGTGGCCCTTGGTGCCGGCTTTGTTCCCGCACGTAAACCGGGCAAGCTACCCCGCAAGACGGTGAGCCAGAGCTATGAGCTCGAATACGGCACCGACTCTATCGAGATCCATGCCGATGCCATTACCTCTAAAGATACCGTGTTGATTCTGGACGACTTGGTCGCGACGGGCGGAACCGTCGAGGCAACAGGTAAACTTGTGCGAGATATGGGCGCAAAGCTTGTGGGCTACGGGTGTATCCTTGAGCTTGCGTTTCTCAACCCGCGCGAGAAGCTCACGCCGACTGACGACGATGTTGAGCTCTTTAGCCTGGTGACGGTGGACTAGCCGTTACCCTTAGTTACTGGAAAGGAAGCTACATGCGCACAGCAAACACGCACAAAAACATGGCACGCTGCGCTGCTACGGCAACCCTCGCTTGTGTTTTGGGCTTGGGCCTCGCGGCTCCTGCCTACGCCGATACCGCATCCGACCTTGCCGCTGCTCGTACGAAGCTCGAGCAGATCGGTACCCAAACCCAGCAGATTTACGATGATCTCGCCACGCAGACGCAGGCGCTCGATCAGACTGCTGGCGAGATCACGCAAAAGCAGCAGGAGATCGCTGACGGTCAGGCCAAGCTCTCGACCTATGTCGCCGGCGAGTACAAAACCGGCGGTCTGAGCCTGCTTCAGGTTCTGACCGGCGTCGATGACCTGAGCGATATGCTCAACCGTCTGTTCTACTACGGCAAAGTTTCCGATAAGCAGGCTCAGACCATTCAAGAGGTCAAGGAGCTTAAGCAGCAGCTCACCGATAAGCAGGCCGAGCAGGAGAAGAACGTCGCCGCCACGCAAAAGAAGGTCGATGAGCTTAACGCCCAGCAGGCTGAAGCCCAGAACGTCGTAAACTCTCTGGATTCTCAGCTGCAGGCTGAGCTTGCCGCCGAAGCCCAGGCCAACGCCGCGCTGCAGGCCGGCATCAACGCCAGTACCGCCGAGAAGGCCACGGTGAGCAACGAGACTGCCGGTA
The DNA here is from genome assembly GCA_958372035.1 of uncultured Collinsella sp. Classification (GTDB taxonomy): domain Bacteria; phylum Actinomycetota; class Coriobacteriia; order Coriobacteriales; family Coriobacteriaceae; genus Collinsella. The sequence continues at coordinate 2,899 of CATXML010000214.1, forward strand.
CAACCGAGAACACCAACAACGGTGGCCAGACCAGCAATAACAACAACCAGGGCGGCAACACTCCGGCTCCTACGCCGGCACCTGCTCCTACACCGCAGCCCTCCACGCCCGCTCCGGCTCCGACGCCTTCTGCTCCGAGCCAGTCCGTCGATGGCGGTTCTGTTGTCTCGCGTGCATACAGCAAGCTTGGTTGCGCCTATTCCTGGGGCGGAATTGGACCGAACAGCTTCGACTGCTCTGGTTTTGTTAGCTATTGCCTCACGGGTCGCTATTGCCGCCTCGGCACCACGGGTACCTTTATGGGCTGGACGCGTGTGTCCGATCCGCAGCCCGGTGACGTTGTGGTCAACTCGTACCACACCGGCATTTACATCGGTGGTGGTCAGATGATTCATGCTTCCGACTACAACACAGGTGTTATCATCAGCTCC
>CATXML010000215.1 GCA_958372035.1 uncultured Collinsella sp.
CTTCCAAGCCGGCCATTTAAAGCACAGCAGCATCACGACAAGCCAGATGATCGGCACAAGAGCCAGCAAAAACGCAGCGATATCCATGGGTAAAAACTCCTTGGTACCGCGCAAGCGGTATCGGGGGGTCACAAAACTTCAACAGGATACAGCACGTTAACCGACAAATTACAGCCGCACGCCGAAATTATTGAACAACCTGTTCAAAAACACGAATGGACACCACCGCGACTATACTAGAGCGCAGTAAGAGAAAGGAACCGCCTTGAGTATCACGCCCCTCGATAGCATCCGCCGCGCCATCGCCCGCCGCAATGGCGTCGCCGACCCCGCCATAGCGAGCAGCGGCACCGCAAAGGCCCAGGGCGGACGCATCGAGAACGGCCTGTTCCCCGCATCGCACACTGCCGAAGAGCTCGCGCGAATCCAAGAACTAAGCCAACGTAACGCCGGCGGTCCCGACAGCAGCCAGGCCACACGCCGTCGTCGCGAGCGCGATCGCCAACCCGGCCCCATCCACCGCATGGTTAACGCATGGTGGAACCGCCTGCTCGGCGCTGTCTACGGCGGCGGCTTCTCCACGCAAGAAGCCGAGTACGAAGATCACGCCACCCGTCGCGACTACCTTTGGAATACCCTGGGTACCGCCGTATGGGGTATGGCGTTTCCGCTGCTCACCATTGTGTCGACGCAGCTCGTGGGGGCCGAGGAAGCTGGCAAGTTCTCCATCGCCTTTGTCACCGGCACGCTCATCATGATCGCGTGCAACTATGGCGTGCGCAACTTTCAGGTCTCGGACATCGACGAAACGACGTCCTTTGCCTCTTACCAGCTCAACCGCTGGCTTTGCGGAGCGCTCACCCTAGGCTGCGGCCTCATGTACAGCAGCGCCCGCGGCTACGATGCGCAGATGGCGACGATCGGCCTGGGCGTCTACCTCTATAAGGTAATCGATGGCATCGCCGACGTGTACGAGGGCCGCCTGCAACAGGCCGACAAGCTCTATTTGGCCGGCATGAGCCAAACGCTGCGTTCCGCCGGCGTCATCGCAGTCTTTAGCGTGGCGCTGTTCCTCACGCGCAGCATGCCCATCGCGGCTATGGCCATGGGTGTTACCGCGATTGCCTCGCTCGTGCTGGTCACCGCCCCGCTCGCCCTGATCGAAACCGAAAAATCGCGCCGCGTGAGCCTGCGCGAGGCTGGCCACCTGTTTATCCAGTGCGCCCCGCTCTTTGGTGCGCTGTTCCTGTTCAACCTAATCGAGAGCATGCCCAAGTTCGTGATGGAAGGCACGCTGGCCTACAAATATCAGCTGTACTTTAATGCCCTGTTCTTTCCGGCGCAGGCCATTTTGTTGAGCATTGGATTTATCTATAAACCGCAGCTCCTGCGTCTGTCGAGCATTTGGGCGAATCCGCGCAAGCGTCGCCGCTTTGACCTGATTATTGTTGCCGTTATCGCACTGATTGTGGTTATTACCGGAGCGTGCGCCGCATTTATGGCAGGCCCCGGCATCCCTATCATGAGCTTTATGTACGGCCTTAGCTTTGAGCGCTACCGCACGCTGGCGCTGCTGATGGTCGTCGCCGGCGGCATCACCGCTGCAATCGACTTTATCTACGCCATCATCACGGTGTTGCGCCACGCCGGCGACGTCACCAAGATCTACCTGATCTGCTTCGCCGTAAGCGTGGTGCTGCCAGTGATCCTGATTAAGCTGCTGGGTCTGATGGGCGCCGTGGTGAGCTACCTGGCGGTCATGGCCCTACTGCTGGTGTTGCTGATAATCGAGTACGCCCACATCCGCCAACGCATCGAACGCGACCGTAACCCATACGGCGCCTAATTAGCTGCCCCCGGTCACCGGAATTAACGATGGAATCACCCCGGCTGGGGTCTCGTTGCGGACGATTTGCATCACGCAAAACTAAGTGAGTAGACTTTTGCCGAATCCCTGACCACACCGGCAAAACACAAGTCAGTGACCTGCGGCTTTGTTGAGACAAATTTGCCGGCTGGTCGACATTTCCAAAAAAGTCTACTCACTTAGCCAGCGGGCAGCCAAATGATTATTTAATCCCCGTCCCAGAAAAATCATTTGGTTGGCAGAAGGGCAAAAGCAGTCAAAAAAGCCCGTCCCAAATTAGCGACCCCTTGCGCCATCATTCTCCAGGCTTGATATTTGCGTAGAACTCCGCACCATCATCCAGGCGCAGGATGCCGACGCGGCCGAACTCGGAACCAGTGGCGGCGGCGCAGTCGATGTCGATGCGATCGGGCACGCCGGCGGTATCCTCGCCGCCCAGGCGCACAATCTGCCCACGGCCCGACTCCTCATCGAGCCCCGCCAGGCCGCCTACCTCGCAATAACGCCCGAGCGACACCGTTGGCGTGTGGCCGCTCACCACGACCGGACCCTTGCCCTCGGCAGAAAGAAGCCCCGTCGGCGCATCCCAATAGCCGTGACGAATCCACAGCAAGTCATCGGACGACTGCACCGCAAGCATCTGCTTCAGTAGCTCGCGATCGGCATCCACCGCCCCCGCGCCATCGGCACAATCAACCCCATGTTCAAGCAAAAACGCCCGCGCCGCCTCGGTCTGGATGCCGGCATGTACCAGCAGGTACGGGCGCTCGTCAGTCTCGGCCACCGCATAGAGCGGCAGCGTCGCCATCCAACGCACGAGCTCCTCGTACGCCTCAAATTCCATATCGTTGAGCTGCTGACGGGTAGTCCAACCGCCGTTGATATCCCATGTCTCGGCATCGAGCGGATCTTGGCCAATGATGGCGTCGAGCATGATCTGCTCGTGATTGCCCTTGAGCACGCGAGCGTTGGGCAGCGAGCGCACGAGCTTAATAACGCCAACCGGATCGGGCCCGCGATCGATCATGTCGCCCAGCACGTACAGCGTATCGTCGGACGCCAGCGAAATCTTGGACAGGGCCTCGTCAAGCGCACGCACGTGCCCGTGAGCATCAGATGTCACATAGATCGCCATGGAACGCCTCTCTTTACTTGCGGCCGAAGCCCGGAGCCGCAACTAAAACTTCAAGTTGAACTTAAACGTTACCCATTGTACTCCGTTGCAATAAAGCTGGGAAGGGTTGCATACCGTCAACGGTCGCCAGCGCACGCCTGTCAACCCGCACCGCTCACGCCACGCCGTCTGGCCCAGCGCCCCGACCAGCGACGCTCGCATCGCAGCCTCGTGTCGAAAATGCGCATGCCCGCAATCCAGGCCCATAAACCCACCATCTTTGGGTACAAATAACCGCAGATAACTGACCGTGCCAC
>CATXML010000216.1 GCA_958372035.1 uncultured Collinsella sp.
ATGGCTGCAATCGTTTTTGCAGCTTCTGCATGATCCCCTATATTCGCGGTCGTTATCACTCGCGCAATGCCGAGAGCATTATTTCTGAGGTGCGCGACCTGGTTGCCGGTGGCGTGCGCGAGATCGTGCTGATCGGCCAGGACACGGGCATCTGGGGCACCGACTTTGCGGATGGTGACGTCGCCGAGGGCTCGCCGCGCAATCTGGCGCAGCTGCTGCGCGCCGTAGCCGAGGCCGTGCGCCCGCACAACGTCTGGGTCCGTGTTCTCTACCTGCAGCCCGAGGGCATGACTGACGAGCTTATCGAGACGATTCGTGATACGCCCGAGGTGCTGCCCTATATCGATATCCCCGTGCAGCACTGCGACGCGCGCATCCTCAAGGCTATGCGCCGTTCTGGTTCGCGCCAGGAGCTCGAGGAACTGTTCCGCGATCTGCGTGAGCGTATCCCCGGCATCGTGATCCGTTCCACGGCCATGGTCGGCTTCCCGACCGAGACCGACGACGAGTTCCGCGACCTTATCGACTTTATGGACACCGTCGGCTTTGACTACACGAGCGTCTTTGCCTACTCGCAGGAGGAGGGCAGCCTGGCCGCTAAGATGGAGGGTCAGGTCGATGAGGAGGTCAAGCTCGAGCGCGCCCAGGAGGCCATGGACCTGGCCGAGTCGCTCGGTTTTGCCGCCACCGCCGCACATGTGGGCGAGCGCGCCCAGGTGATCGTCGACGGCATCGAGGAGACCGAGGACGGCGCCGAGCTGATCGGCCATGCTTGGTTCCAGGCGCCCGATTCCGATGGCGCGGTGCACTTGGACGCCAGCGAGGCGTCCGTGGGCGATATTCTGACGGTCGAGTTTACCGATAGCTTCTGCTATGAGCTTATCGGCCATGTTGTGGAGTAGGAGAGCATCGTGGCAAACGAGAGCAATAAGGAACTGACGAGTGTTTGGACGCCCGCCAACATCGTGACGTGTGTGCGCATCGTCTTTATCCCGGTGTTCATGATCGTGTCGGCGCTTTCTCACACGAGTGTTGCCGGTACAGATTGGAGCACCTTCGACGGCCCGCTCGCCGCCGCAGCCTTCATTCTGTACGTCATCCTGTCGTGCACCGATAAAGTTGACGGCTATCTGGCGCGTTCGCGCAATGAGATTACCGACTTCGGTAAATTCTTGGACCCCATTGCCGACAAGCTGCTCGTGTTCTCGGCCTTGCTGCTGTTCTTGGACTTTGGCGCTGTGACCGTGTGGTCCGTGTTCATCATCTTGTTCCGCGAGCTGTTGGTAAGCGCCCTGCGCATGGTTGCGAGTGCCGCCGGCGTGGTCGTTGCCGCCGATAAGCTTGGCAAGTACAAGACGGCGACCACGATGGTCTCCATCTGCGGTTACCTGTGCGTCTTTGCGATGGCCGGCTTGCACCTTGGCCCGCTGGCGCTGACGCTCGGCATCTACTCGGTGTCGCGCTTCCTGTACGCCGTTGCCGTTGTCCTGACCGTTATCTCGGGCGCCCAGTACTTCTGGAACTGCCGCAAGATCGTCTTTTCGGTCTAGGTTCTGGTGGGTATGACGGACTCTTTTGAGCAGATTTCCGCACATAACGAGGAGCTGGCGCGTCATATTGTCGAGCGCGCGAGCGCTCGGGGCGTGACGGTTTCTACGGCTGAGTCGCTGACGGCGGGTATGATCGCCTCGACGATTGCCGATATCCCGGGCGCCTCGGCGGTGCTGCGTGGCGGTGCGGTGACCTACTGCGATGAGATCAAGCATCGTGTTCTGGGTGTTGAGCAGGAGACGCTCGACCGCTATACCGCGGTGTCGCGTCAGACCGCGCGCGAGATGGCGGCGGGTTCGCTGGAGCTGTACCAGAGCGATATTGCAGTGAGCGCAACGGGTTATGCCGGCCCCGGCGGCGGCACTGAGGACGATCCGGCTGGCACTTTCTATATTGGCTGGGCGTATCACGCGGCTGATGGGGAAGTGCCGGTCGTGGACTCTGTGCGCTGCCACTATGAGGGCGACCGTTCGCGTGTTCGTGCCCATGCGGTCGCGGAGGCATTGGGACGCATTGCCCTTGTGCTTAACTCTATGGAATAGACGTGTTTTAAGGGGCCTTCGGGCCCCTTAATTGTGGAGATAGGGACCTTAGGCTCATTTGGCGTTTGTGCTGGTTGTAGACGTAATTTTGCCTGCCTTGTTCATATTTGGTCCTTTGTGGTCAAGCATTTGGTCAGTGTTTGGTCGGCGTTTGGTTGGGTTTTGGAAAGGTCGGCTGCATATGATTTATCTGAACGGTTGACCACGAACAGCCGTTCGTTTATTATCGATGCAGGTTGTTAAGAGGAGGGCTTTTCATGGCCAAGAATTCAGGTCCCGTACGTACCGTTCATGCTCGCACGACGGGTAAAGAGCGCGATGAGATGATCGCCACCACCAAGGCCGAGATCGAGAAGAAATTCGGCCAGGGTTCCATCATGAGGTACGGCGACGGTGGCCCCGAGCTCGAGGTCGAGGCCATCCCCACGGGCGCTCTGGCACTCGATGCCGCTCTGGGTATCGGCGGTGTGCCGCGCGGCCGAATCGTCGAGATCTACGGTCCCGAGTCCTCCGGTAAGACGACGCTTTCGCTCGAGATCCTGGCCGAGGCCCAGGCAATGGGTGGCGTGGTGGCATTTATCGATGCCGAGCACGCGCTCGATCCCACGTATGCCGCGCGCATTGGCGTGGATATCGACGAGGTACTGATTTCCCAGCCTGATACGGGTGAGCAGGCGCTCGAGATTGTTGACATGCTCGTGCGTTCCGGCGCCATCGATGCCATCGTCGTCGACTCCGTCGCCGCGCTGACCCCGCGTGCCGAGATCGAGGGAGAGATCGGCGATACCACGGTCGGTTTGCAAGCTCGCCTGATGAGTCAGGCGCTCCGCAAGCTCGCCGGCTCGCTGTCCAAGTCCAACACGACATGCATCTTCATTAACCAGCTGCGAGAGAAGATCGGCGTCATGTTCGGCAACCCCGAGACCACGACGGGCGGCCGCGCCCTTAAGTTCTTCTCTTCGGTGCGTATCGACATTCGCCGCATCGATAGCATTAAGCTCAAGGATGAGGTTATCGGTAACCGCGTGCGTGCCAAGGTCGTTAAGAACAAGGTGGCCGCTCCGTTCCGTTCTGCTGAGTTCGACATCATGTACGGTACGGGCATCTCTAAGGAGGGCTCGATTCTGGACATGGCTGTCGAGTGCGACATCTGCAAGAAGATGGGCTCCTGGTTCGCCTATGGCGAGGACA
>CATXML010000217.1 GCA_958372035.1 uncultured Collinsella sp.
CCGAGCTACTGCTGCTACACCCGCGAGGAGACCATCACCGCGGGCAACTCGCGTCACCAGATGCAGATGACCGTTAAGCTGGGCGCCATGAACGACGGCACCATCACGGCCATCGACTTGCACACGCTGTCCAACGCGGGCGCGTACGGCGAGCACGCCACCACGACGATCGGCCTATCGGGCCACAAGAGCCTGCCCATCTACAACCATGTGAAGGCGAGCCGCTTTAGGTGGGACGCCGTCTACACCAACACCAACCGCGGCGGCGCGTATCGCGGCTACGGTGCCACCCAGGGCCAGTTTGCCGTGGAGAGCGCCGTCAACGAGCTCGCCGACATGCTGCACATGGACCCCGCCGACCTGCGCCTTAAGAACATGGTGCGCGAGGGCGAGGTCATGCCGCAGTACTACAACGAGAAGCTCAACGCCTGCGCGCTCGACCGCTGCCTGCTGCGTGCGATGGACATGATCGGCTGGCGCGACAAGCCGCTGGCCGTGGACCTGGGCGACCGCGTGCGCGCCCTGGGCTGCGCGCTCACTATGCAGGGCTCGGGCATCTCCAACGTGGACATCGCCGGCATCGACATGCGCCTGGAAGAGGACGGCTTCATTACCATCGGCACCGGCGCCACCGATAACGGCATGGGCGTCGACACGATTCTGGCGCAGATTGCCGCCGAGGAGCTGGGCGTGGAGAGCTCGCTGATCGTGGTGCGCGGCGTAGACACCGACGTGTCGCCGTTCGACGCCGGCTCGTATGCGAGCTCGGGTACGTACGTGACGGGTCTGGCAGCCAAGAACGCCGCGACGGAGCTGCGCGAGAAGATTTGCGCCAAGGCCGCCCAGATGTGGGACGTTGACGCCGCCGACGTGGTCTTCGACGGCCAGTACGTGCGCCTGTCCGACGAGCGCGCCGCCCGTGAGCGCGGCCGCTACCTCACGCTGCGCGACTTTGCCAACCTGTGTGTCAAGAATATCGCGGGCGGCGACGCGCTCACCTCGCATGCCTCTGCCTGCCTGCCCGTTTCGCCCCCGCCGTTTATGGCCGGCATTGCCGAGGTCGAGGTCGATAAGGCCACCGGCAAGGTGACCGTGGTGGACTACGCGGCGGCCGTGGACTGCGGCACCGTGATCAACGAGGCGCTCGCGCGCGTCCAGGCCGAGGGCGGCATTGCCCAGGGCATCGGTCACGCGCTCTATGAAATCGTCGAGCACGACGACCGCGGCCGCCTGCGTACCGGTAACTTTATGAGCTACAAGCTGCCCACGCGCCTGGATATCGGCAGCATTCGCGTGGCCTTTGAGCCGAGCTACGAGCCGACGGGTCCGTTTGGCGCCAAGTCGATCGGCGAGGTCGTCATCAACACGCCGCTCGCCGCCGTGGCCTCGGCCGTGGCCCACGCCACCGGCCATCAGGTTCGCTCGCTGCCCATCACGCCCGAGAAGGCCCTGCTGGGGGAGTAGCGGGTCAGCGAACAAGTCGTAATTGGCGGGACGGGGCAACTCGTTCCGCCTTTCGCACTCGTGGTGAGGTCGTGAGCCTGTAAAACGTGTGCGTGCGCTTGCCGTTCGTATCTGCTATCATTCCTAGTCTGTGCGCTCATGCGGGCGTGGCGGAATTGGTAGACGCGCCAGATTTAGGTTCTGGTGGGATTCCCGTGAAGGTTCGAGTCCTTTCGCCCGCACCAACGCATCTGCGTCGGCTTCGGCCGTCGCGACTCTTTGTTGCATAAAGGTACCAGCACCTCAGATAAGCTGGGCAGTATGAGGAGGAACGTGTTGAACATCACCGCTTCTGACGTCAAGGACGCCAAGCTCACCGCTACGGTCACCATCCCGGCCGCCGACGTCGACGCCGCGATCAAGAAGGCCTACAAGGACACCGCCAAGAAGTACCGCTTCCCGGGCTTCCGCGCCGGTAAGGCTCCCCGTCCGGTCATCGACTCTGCTCTTGGCGCCGAGGCTACCCTCGCTCAGGCCACCAACGACCTGATCGCCGCCAACGAGCCCGTCGTCCTCAACGAGCTGGACATCGTCCCCACCAAGAACGGTGACTACAAGGAGCTCGACCTCGCCAAGGATCACGAGGACTACACCTACACCGTCGAGTTCTCCCTGCGTCCTGCCGCTGAGCTCTCCTCTTTCGACGCCGTTGAGATCGAGATGCCTCCTGCGGAGGTCACCGAGTCCGAGATCAACAACCAAGTCGAGATGCTCCTCAACTACCGTGCCACCTTCGAGGACGTCGAGGGCCGCGCTGTCGAGTCCGAGGACTACGTTACCGTCGACCTCAAGGCCGTCGAGAACGCCGACAACTTTGCCGCCGAGGGCCGTATGCTCATCGCCGGTAGCGACAGCAACCCCGCCGAGTTCAACGAGGCCTTGATCGGCGCTAACGTTGACGACGTCAAGACCGTCACCTGGACCGACGAGGTCGAGGAGGGCGAGGAGGCCGAGACCCACACCGTCGAGGTCACCGTCAAGGGCATCAAGGTCCGCAACACCCCCGAGCTCACCGACGAGCTCGTCAAGTCCGACTTTGGCTTCGACAGCATCGAGGCCATGCGCGACGCCATCAAGATCGAGATCGAGCAGGACAAGGCTTCCCGCCTCCCGGCCGAGAAGGAGAACCGTTGCGTCTCCGCTCTCGCCGAGCGCCTGCAGCTCGAGGAGATGGACGCCGACTACGAGCAGTCCGTCTTTGAGGAGCTTGGCCAGAACTTCCTGTCCAACCTCGCTGCCCGCGGCATGACGCTGGACACCTGGCTGCCCGCTTCCGGCCTGACCATGGAGCAGTTCATCGGCGACCTGCACAAGCAGGCCAACGACGTTGCCCGCGAGTCCCTGGCTCTCGACGCCCTCGCCCGTGAGCTCAAGATCGAGGTCACCGAGGACGACATCAACGCCGAGTTCGAGAAGGCCGGCGTCAAGGACGTCGAGGCTTCCAAGGCCGAGTTCATCGCCGATGGCCGCATGCCTGCCGTCCGTGAGTCCATCCGTCGCTCCAAGGCCGTCGATCACCTGGTCGAGAACGCCAAGGTGACCGAGGTCGACGAGACCGCCAAGGACGCCGAGTAATTCTCGCCACCTTGCCCACGAGCGCTTGCGTGCGCCCGTGATGGGGTAAAGTTATAAGCCGGTTATCCGGTTGCTTCGTACGGTGCCAGCCAATGCATAGCATGCGGGCACCGTACGTTTGTCTAGAACCACTATTGGTCCGTAAGAGAAATGGAGATGCGTATGATAATTTCTATAAGTGCCAGTGAACATTTAAGGC
>CATXML010000218.1 GCA_958372035.1 uncultured Collinsella sp.
GGGGCTTGCCGCATGGAGGGCTGCCAGGTCCTCAAAGCTCTTGGTGATGATGGAGCCGTCGGCCGCGCGTCCGCAATCGCGCTTGGTCTCGGTCTCGTGGAGCGGGCCGATGCCTAGGTAGTCGACTAGGCTCATGTCGGCGGTCTTGACGTACTCGAGCATTTCCTCGCAACGGGCGGAAAGGCCCACGATGGCATCGGGGCCCAGCAGCTTGCGACAGACCTCGACGGGAATATCGCTCTGACCCACGTGCACGCCGTCGACAGCAATACCCTGCTCGCGCGCGGCGAGCACGCAGTCAAGGCGGTCGTCGATCAGCAAGGCGACCTGACCGGTCTTGCCGGCCTGAGCGATAGACTGCGCGGCGTCGTCGGTCAGCGCGATGATCTCGCGGGCACTTGCCACCTTGGAGCGCACCTGGATGCAGGTAAAGCCGGCGTCGAGTGCCTGGGCCACCACATCGCCCACGGGGCGTCCGAGGGTGTTTTCGGGGCCGAGTACCAGATAGGCCGAGATATCAAGGTTGTCGCGGATGCTCATCGTGCTTCCTCCTGTTTCTTGATCTGTGCTTCCATGCGCTCGAGTTTGCCGGTCATGGTGTCGGTAAATCCGGGTCGAATATCGGCTTTGAGCACGACTTCGGTGCGGATGCCCTTGCTCGCCAACACAAAGGTCGCGTCGCGCACGACCTGCATGACCTCGTCCCAGTCGCCCTCGATCTCGGTGAACATCGAGGTGGTGCGGTTGGGAAGGCCGCTCTCGCGAATGACGCGCACGACCTCGGCGACCTCGGCGGACAGTTCATCGCCGGTGCCGCACGGGGCGATGGCCACAGCGACGAGCGTGTTCATGCCGGCATTGGTTGCGGGCTCGGACATGGCTTATGCCTCCTCGAGCTCGAGTTGGTTATCGGCGATGTCTTGGGCGGTTGCGCGGTAGAGCTCGTCGATAAAGGCGACCTTAAAGCTTGCCGGGGCATCGGCGACGGCGGCGGCACGCGTGCCGGCGACGTTGTAGACGGCGGTACCGCAGACGGCTGCCGTAAACGGATCGGCAGCGCAGGCGTACACGGCCAGCACGCCGCCCTGCGAGCAACCGCAGCCGGTAATCTTGGACATGAGCGGGCTGCCGCCGTGGGATTTGGCCACGGTCGTGCCGTCGGTAATCAGGTCGACTTCGCCCGAGACCACAACGGCGCCGCCGGTGTAGCGAGCGAGCGCCACGGCGGCATCGCGGGCGGCGTCGACCGTGTCGGTGGTATCGACACCACGTACGCGGCTCAGATCGGCCGACTCGCCCTCAAGACCCCACAGGCCGGAGAGTGCGATGATCTCGGAGGCGTTGCCGCGTACGATGGCGGGCTTGTACTGCTTGAGCTCGTTTACCAGCTGGGTGCGCAGGCTACCGATGCCCAGACCCACCGGATCGAGCACCCAGGGCTTGCCGGCGTCGTGTGCCGCCTTGGCCGCGCGGGGAATCGTCTGCTCGTAGATGGGGAAGAGCGTGCCCATGTTGAGATAGATGGCGGCGCCGCCGGCAACGAGCGCCTCGCCCTCGTCGGGCAGATAGACCATGGCGGCCGAACCGCCCACGGCGAGCTGCGCGTTGGCGACAAAGTCGATCGTCACCGTGTTGGTGATGGAGCCGGCCATCGGATTGGTGGCTCGAATCTCCTCTACGGCCTTGACCATATGTTGCTTAAGCTGTTCCGAATCAATCACTGCACATGCCTCCTTGGCATAGAAAAGGGGCGCTGTGCATAGACAGCGCCCCTGTAAAGGCGGCATGCTCCCTACGCCAGCATTAACTGACAGGTTCAAAGGATTGGGCCCTATGCCCTCTCAGCCTTGTGGTTTGCACCGCCGGCACTCCCGCATCGAATCTGTTGTTCCCTATACTAGCGCACCTGCCAATATGGGACAGGTTTATTTTGGCAGGTGGCAACAGGGGCGCTGCATTTTCCCAGATAAAACCTGCCAAGATAAACCTGTCCCTTATTGGCAGGTCGTTACAATAGACGGGATAAAGAATGACAGAGGGGACCTTATGATCAAACTTGTGCTGACCGATATGGACGATACGCTGATTCCTGCTGGACACGATGGCGCCAGCGACTGCGCCATCGAGGGCATTCATGCCATGCAGGCGGCGGGCCTGCATTTTGGCCCGGTTTCGGGTCGCCAGCCGTCCGCGATGAGCTGGATGTTCCGCAATCGCTCCGAGTGCTTCTCGACCGGTGCGTTTTGCAACGGCCAGGTGATGTTTGTCGATGGCGAGGCGGTTGCCTCGCGCGCAACTGATAACGATGCCCTTATGCGCCTGGCCGACTACCTGGAGCAAGAGACCGACGATACCTATTTGAAGGTCTACCGTCTGGGTGATGACTTTTGGGACAACGACGCCTATTGCGTGACAAGCGATCCCGAGCGTGTGCGTCGCGCCATGGAGTCAGGCGGCAACGCGTGGCTCAAGGGCGAAGAGGCTCCCTGTCGCCCTGTCGTTGACGATGCCCCGGTATACAAGGCGAATATCTGGAGTGCCCGTTCGCGCGAGGAGCTCGCCGAGCTGCGCGAGCGTGTTGCCGCCGAGGTGCCGGAGCTCTCGCTCGTGTTTCCCAACAACCGCGTGCGCCTGTTCGACGTTCTTCCGACCGGCTGGGACAAGGGCTGTGCTGCGCTGGAGCTGGCGCGCGCTTTGGGCCTGACGCCCGACGAGGTGGCCGTATTCGGCGATTCCGATAACGATTTGCCCATGATCGATGCCGTTCCCAATTCCGTTGCAGTCGCCAATGCCAACGAGGCCGTCACGGCTGCCGCGCGCTGGCATATCGGCGCTGCGGCAGATGATGCGGTTGCCGGGGCTCTGCATCAGATTGCCGCCTGCGCCGCGACGGGGGAGATGCCGTCGTTTATGCGTCAGATGGACGCGACGGGTTTCGACGTCACGAACGTCTAGGGAGAAAGCCATGAAGCTCCAGCAGCTCAGATATGTCGTCAAAGTTGCCGAATGCGGCAGCATCACCGAGGCCTCGCGCCGACTCTTTGTGTCGCAGCCTTCGATTACCGCGTCGATTCGCGACCTCGAAAACGAGATGGGCGTGCGCATCTTTGAGCGCACCAACAAGGGCGTCATTGTGTCCGAGGAAGGCGAGACCTTCTTGGGCTACGCGCGCCAGGTGCTCGACCAGGCCGACCTGCTCGAGGGCAAGTACAAAGGCACGTCCGAGCAGGTGCCGCACTTTAGTGTGAGCTGCCAGCATTA
>CATXML010000219.1 GCA_958372035.1 uncultured Collinsella sp.
TGAAGTCAGGGCGTATAAGAATGGCAAGATTGAGAAGGTCTATACGCCGGATGTTAGTGTGGCTCCCCATCAGGCGTATGTGTCTTTCGCTCCTTTTTCTGGCGTTTATGGCGTGCTAGTTTACGATAAGGATACGGTAAACGAAACCATCGCATCGGTCGCCACGACGCTGGAGCAACTGAAGTCAAAGGACGATGACGGTGCGCAGGCGAGCTATGAGGCTGCTACTGCCACACAGGATGTCAGCTTTACGGCGCCGGTGGGCGAGGGCGCGCCTGATCCCGACGTTACGTGCCAGATTTCGGCTACGTGGACCTATCCTCAGGTAAAAGGCCAGAGTGTGGGTGTCGCCAAGTTCAACAAGGATATGATTCAGCTCGTCGCGGATGCGCTTGATGCGAGCAAGCAGGCAACGCCATATGATGAGAGCAATCGTGTGACCACGATGTATTACGCTGAGATTGTCTCGATTGATGGCGATATTGCATGCGTGCGTACCTACACCGATAGCTACATTCCTCCGTATCGTTCGGAGCAGGTGACGAGGTCGGCATACTATAACCTCAAGACGGGCGAGCAGGTTTCGCTTGAGGACTCGCTTGCACAGCACGGGCTCTCGTTTGACACCCTCAAGAGCGAGGCCAAGCAAGTGATCGGGGCGGCAAAGCGAGGGGCGGATTCAATAGTTGATGACAGCCTCGAAGACGACGATAACTTTACCGAGGACCATTTCTACTATGACGGCAAGGGTTATATCGTTGTTCTCGATACTGGTTTATTTGACTGCATGGCATGGGGCACGCACGATCTGGTGGCGCATCCTTTCGATTCGAGCTATTCCAGCGGCCAAGATGTTACGCCCGATTATCCTCGTGCCACATATGTGTCTAACGAGTAAGGAAAGCTACGGATCGTGAATAGAACAGTCCCCGGTAGCGCAAAACACAGCGCCGCCGGGGACTTTTGATGCAAATTGGCTCCGAAACAAGCTATCTGGGCCGGCCGGGCCACGAAAAGCGCCCATCTACTACGTTTACCAGGGTTGGACCGACCATGGAGCGTTTTTTAACAATGCCGCAAGACGTTTACCTGCGGTTTTGTTAACACAAATATGGCTATGGTTGGCACCCTTGGGTTAAACGTAGTAGATGGGCGCATTTTTTTGGCGCCCAGCCCACGAAGAGATCGTTAGCCGCGCTGGAGGCCGAAGAGTTTGGCGTTGCGCTCGGCGACCATCATGTTAATATCGGCGATCTCCATCTTGCCGTCAATGTAGGGCTGGTAGGTGCCGTACGGGTCGCCGGCTCCCAAGCTGCAACTGCCGCAGTTGTCGCAGCTGCCGTTACCGCAGCCCGCGAGTGCCAGCTTAATGATCTCCTCACGCTCGGTACGCGTCGTGTCCTTGATGAGCTTGCTTTTTGCCATGACGTATCCTCGATTCGCTTGTGACCGTCGGCCGCGCTTGTCTTGTAGATACCGGCGGGCTTTGCCCATCATAGGCTTTTGCGCGGGTAGAATGCATGGATAACTTGATGCTTACGGGCGACGGAAAGGAATCGTTGCATGGACCAGGATAAGACGACCGTAATGGGTGGCTACGGCTCCCCGCGGACGGGCAATGGCGCCGATGAGACCCGCGTCGTGCCGAATCCCGGCTACGCTGCCCCCGATACGACGCAGGCGTCGGCCGATCCCACGCGCGTTGTGAATTACGGGAACGCGGCGCAGGACCCGTATGGCGCCTCGTCGCAGAGTCCCTACGGAAGCGCGGCGGCAAACCCTTATGATGACTTGCTGCAAAACCCCATTCCGCAACCTCAGCAGACGACATATATGCCGCGCACGGCACAGCCTCGCTACGAGTCGCGCGACCGATATGCGCGCGAGCCGTATCGTGAGTATCCCAAGTCTATCCCTCAGTATGGCGAGGATGAGGAGAAGAAGTCTTCGCGTTCGTCGAGCGTGATCAAAAAAATCCTGATTGTGCTGGCGATCTTCTTTGCCCTGTCGGTTGTGTTTGCCATCGTGTCGGGCATGCTCAACAAGCGGGGCGCCGCGACTGATACCACGGCCGAGCAGACCGAGACGACCCAGTCCGGCGCCGTCGACCTGAGCGATATCCCGGGTCAGTACTGGTCTAACGCCAAGAAGCTCCTCAAGTCGCGCGGGGCCGATCTTTCGAATGCCGTGATTCTGACCGACGACGGCTCGACGCCCGTTGTCGATGCCAACTGGGTCGTGACGTCTGCCTACTATAACGACAACGGTAACCTCGAGATTCAGCTCACGCGCAAAGACAGCTTGTCGGGCAATGCGTCCGGCGACCAGGGCACCACGGACAGCTCGAGCTCCAACACGCTGGAGGACCTGAGCAACAAGGCGCAGGAGTTGGGAGACAAGGCCCAAGAGCTGGGCGATACCGCACAGAACCTGGGCGATATGGCAACGAACGCCTGGAATGCCCTGCAAAACGGCATTTCGGGCGCACAGGGAAACTAGCGGTCGAGCGGCTAGAGCCTTAGCAGTGCAAACAAAAACGGGACGCAGGATCGCGTGACCAGGCGCGTAGGCGCGTTGGTCGGCGGTCCTGCGTCCCGTTTTGCTGTCGATTACAGCTGCTCGGCCGGACGCTCGGGTGAACTAAAGCCCGAGTCAAATGTGACGACGCACGAGGCGTCGGGCCGGCGCTCGTGCACGATTCGCGTGACGAGCTCCAGCAGCTCCTCGTCGGATATGTCAAAGCCGTCGGGACGCACCAGGTCAAATGACACGAACCCGTCGTGCTCATGTAAGTCGTGGATGGAGAGCGCGGGGTCGATCTGCGCTACGCCGCGCTTGACCCAGCCGCGCAGGTCGTCACCGGTTGTTGCAATGGGGTCGCAGTGCAGCGTGATGTCGATGCCCATCTGATGTTTGATGTCGTGTTCGATGGTGTCCAGAATCTCGTGGTGCTCAAAGGCATCGCCCTCGCCGGGCATTTCCACGTGGGCGCTGGCAAACTGGCGGCCGGGGCCGTAGTCGTGCACCATGAGGTCGTGTGTGCCCAAGACCTGGGGGTACGACATAATTCTGTCGCGGATTTCCTGGACGAGCTTGGGGTCGGGCGCTTGTCCCAACAGCGGGCTGATGGCGTCGCGCACCAGGCCCATGCCGCTGATGCAAATGAAGATGCCCACGCCCAGGCCTGCCCAGCCATCGAGGTCAAAGCCGGTCGTCTGCGAAATAAGCGCCGCCGCCAAGACTGAGCCCGAGGTGATGAC
>CATXML010000220.1 GCA_958372035.1 uncultured Collinsella sp.
TCCACAGGTGGCTTTGCAGCCATGCGAGCTGCGCGGAATCCATCACCTCGGGCGCCATGCTCTGGTATTGAATGCCGCGGTAGGACATGACGGCAGGGGAGAGGTGACGGGCGAGTGCGGGATTGTCGAGATCGCCGTTTTTCAGGATGGGCCCAAATTCATGCAGGGTGTTGAGGCAAGGCCCCAGCAGTTTGTCACTCACGTTCCATAGCGCCTGCAGGCCGCCGCTGCCTTCATTTCGTTCGATATCTAGCAGTGCGCGGTGGAGGCGAGTCGTCTCGCGCGCAAAAGGTGGAATGCCCAGGACTTCAAAAGCATCTTGGGCCGCACGCATCTGCTTGGCGGGCGAAATGATGACCTGCAGCATGGACTCTCCTCTGCCAAAAAAGAAGTTGCGGTGGAATACGGTCTGTTTTGGCCGTTTAGGGGCCAGTTTAGTCCGTATTTCACCGCAACTGATGAAGGGTTGGTTACGCGCGCTCGATGAAGGCCTTGTAGCCGCGATAGGCCTCGTAGATATCGGCCTTGTTAGCGACCTCCCACAGGGCATGCATGGACAGGACGGCAACGCCAGAGTCGATGACGTTCATGCCGTACTTGGCCATGATGTAGGCGATGGTGCCGCCGCCACCTGCGTTGACGCGGCCGAGCTCGCAGGTCTGGAAGTCAACGCCCGCCTCGTCCATGATGTCGCGGATGAGGGCCACATACTCGGCGTCGGCGTCGTTAGAGCCGCCCTTGCCGCGGCTGCCCGTGTACTTGTTAAAGCACAGGCCACGACCCATGAAAGCTGCGTTCTTGGTCTCGAACTTGCCGGCGTAGCCCGGGTCAAAGCCGGCGGACACGTCGGAGGAGAGCATGCGGCTGTGGGCGAGTGCACGGCGCAGGGCCAGCGGGCTATCCTCGCCGGCGAGCGTCATGATCTCGGCGACGGTGTTCTCGAAGAAGCGGCTCGTCATGCCGGTGGCACCCACGGAACCGATCTCCTCCTTGTCGACGATGAGTGTGATGCTCGTGCGCTCCACGTTGGCGACGTCGATCTGGGCGAGCATGGAGGGGTAGGCACAGACGCGGTCGTCGTGGCCATAGCCCAAGATCATGGAGCGGTCGAGGCCCATGTCGCGGGCGGGGCCGGCGGGCACGACCTCGATCTCGGCGGAGAGGAAGTCCTCCTCCTCGACGTCGTACTGCTCCTTGAGGATGTCCAGGAACATCTGCTTGACGGGCTCCTTGGGAGCGTCCTTGTCGTCCTCATCGAACTTGACGGGGCGGCCGCCCACGATCACGTCGAGGATCTCGGCGTCAACGGCGTCCTTGGCGGGCTTGGCCATCTGCTCGCTCGAGAGGTGGATCAGCAGGTCGGAGATGGTAAAGACCGGGTCGTCGGCCTTGTCACCGATGTTGATGTCGACGGTGGTGCCGTCCTTTTTGCAGATGACGCCCACAAGCGCGAGCGGGGAGGCCACCCAGTGGTAGCTCTTGACGCCGCCGTAGTAGTGCGTGTCGAGGTAGGCCATGTCGCCGGCCTCGAAGGCGGGGTTCTGCTTGAGGTCCAGGCGCGGCGAGTCCACGTGGGCGCCCAGGATGTTAAAGCCCTGCTCGAGCGGGGCGGTGCCCAGGTTGACGAGCATGAGGTCCTTGCCGTGATTGGCGGCGTACACCTTGTCGCCGGCCTTGAGCGCGCGGCCCTCGGCGATCACGGTCTCCAGATTGACGTAGCCCGCCTCCTCGGCCATCTTGATACCGGTCTTGACGCACAGGCGCTCGGTCTTGTTCTCACTCAAAAACTGCTTATAGCCGCGGCAAAGCTCCTCGAGCTCCTCGATCTGCTGTGGCGTGTACTTTTTCCATGCGCAGGGACGCTCCATGACGCAGGCTCCTTTCGGATCGATCGTGCTGGTTGATGTACCGTGAGCCATCGTATCACGCGCGGGCTCACGGTGGCGGGGGAGCTTGATGTGCGGTGGCCGCGGGGCGGGGAGCGTGTAAACTGGTGTGAGCAAACCGTGCCCAGCCCAAAGCGAGGTATTCAATATGTCTGACAAGCGCCGTACCTTTGCCGTCATCGACGGCAACTCGCTCATGCACCGCGCCTTCCACGCCGTGCCGCCCACCATGAACGCGCCGGACGGTCGTCCCACCAACGCGATCTTTGGCTTTTTGAATATGTTCCTCAAGATGATTGACGCCTTTAATCCCGACGGCGTTGTCGTGGCGTTTGACAAGGGCAAGCCGCGCGTGCGCATGGAGATGCTGCCGCAGTACAAGGCTCAGCGCCCGCCCATGGACCCCGACCTGCACGCACAGTTTCCCATGATTAAGGATCTGCTCGCCGCGCTCAACGTGCCAATTTTGCAGTCCGAGGGCTGGGAAGGCGATGACATCCTGGGCACTATGGCGCGCCTGGGCGAGCAGGCCGGCTGTGACATGCTGCTGGTGACCGGTGATCGCGATATGTATCAGCTCGTGACCGAGCACGTCAACGTGGTCTCGACCCGCAAGGGCCTGTCCGACGTGGCGATCATGACGCCCGAGAGCGTGGACGATCTGTATCACGGCATCACGCCGGCGCTCGTGCCCGATTTTTATGGTCTGAAGGGCGACACGTCCGACAACATCCCCGGCGTGCCGGGCATCGGCCCCAAAAAGGCGAGCGCGCTCATTGCGCAGTACGGTAGCCTGGACGAGGTCATCGCACACGCCGACGAGGTCAAGGGCAAGATGGGAGAAAACCTGCGCGCGCACATCGATGATGCGCTGCTGAGCCGCAAGGTCGCAACCATCCGCACCGATGCACCCGTTGAGCTCGATTTTGAGGCGACGTCCTTCCCGGCGTTTTCCGCCGATGAGGTTTCCGCGGCACTGGGCACGCTCGGCATCACCGCCATGCAGAACCGTTTCTTGGCGCTGATCGGCGGCGAGGGTGGCGCTGCTGCCACTGTCAGCACGTTTGAGATGCCCGCCGTTTTGCGCGCAGCCGCCGGCGATACTGATGCGCTTGGTGCCGTTGCAGATGAGGTCTCCCGCGCGATTGATGCCGGCGAGTGGGTCGCCGCCGTGGTGGACGACGACAAGGAAGAGGGCGCGCTCTTTGGACTGACGCGCACGCTATGGTTGGCGACGTCCAAGGGCCTGTTCTCGCTCGAGGAGGGCGACGGCGGTGCGGCGGCTGAGGTTGAGGGCTTCAACTTCGCCCACGGCGTGATTGCCGGCGTGCTCGCGCGTCTGTTTATGGAGG
>CATXML010000221.1 GCA_958372035.1 uncultured Collinsella sp.
ATGTCGTCTCAAACGCCTATGTTAAGAGCCCGACCGCTCAGGTTCACCACGGCTTTTCGGCCGGCAGCTACCGCGACCTCACCCGCGTAGCGCACCTCAATCCGCAGATGTGGTCCGAGCTCATGATCGACGACGCCAATGCGCTCGCCTTCGAGATCGACCATCTGATCGAATCGCTCGGCGCCTACAGCCGCGCGCTCAAGGACCGCGACCAGCGCTATCTGGAGAACCTCCTTGCCGAGGGCGACCGCATTAAGCGCGCACTCGACGACGAGGCCTCCCACTAGACCACCCATCACGCCAGGTCGAAAGGACCGAAGCTTATGGCGATTACCATCGATATCGACACCGCACGCCCCTACCAGGTGCATGTGGGCACGTTTTTGCTGGAGCAGACAGGCCCGCTCGTCCGCGCCACCGCCGGCGGCACCCGCGCCGTCATCGTGACAGACACCAACGTGGGCCCGCTCTACCAGATGCCCGTTAAGCAGAGCCTGGAGGCGTCAGGCTACGAGGTGAGCATCTGCACCTTCGAGGCCGGCGAGGCCCATAAGCGCGCCGAGACCTATGTTGCCATTTTGGAGTTTGTGGCCGAGCACGAGCTTTCGCGCTCCGACGTGATCGTGGCACTCGGCGGTGGCGTTGTGGGCGACGTGGCGGGCTTTGTGGCCGCCACCTACATGCGCGGCTGCAAGTTTGTGCAGATCCCGACGAGCCTGCTCGCCATGGTGGATTCGTCGGTGGGAGGCAAGACCGCCATAGACCTGGCTGCCGGCAAGAACTTGGCCGGCGCCTTTTGGCAGCCGAGCGTGGTTATCGCCGACGTGGGGTGCCTGGCCACCCTCACGCCCGAGCAGTTCGCCGACGGCTGCGGCGAGGTCGTCAAGCACGCCGTGATCGCCGACCCGGAGCTTTTCGCCGAGCTGGAGAAGACCCCGCTCACGCTGGAGCTGCTCAACCGCGATGTGGCCCGCGTAGCGCTCATCATCGCCCGCAATATCGACATCAAGCGCGCCGTGGTCGTCGCCGACGAGCGCGAAACCAACCAGCGCAAGCTCCTCAACTTTGGACACAGCGCCGGACACGCCGTCGAGGCCTGCGAGCACTTTGAGCTGGGACACGGCAACTGCGTGTCGATCGGCATGGGCATCATCACGCGCGCCGCGGCCCTGCACGGCGTCTGCGATGCCGCACTGCCCGGTCGTATTGAGGAGCTCTGCGCCCGCCATAGCCTCAAGACCCGCTGCGACCTAGATGCCGATACCGTCTTTGCCGAGGCGCTCCACGACAAGAAGCGCGCGGGCGACACCATCGACCTGGTGATTCCGCACGGCATTGGCCGCTGCAGCATCGACCGCACACCGCTTTCCACTTTCCACGAACTCATTGCCGAGGGCCTCGGCCAGAAGGGAGACGCATCCACATGCTAGCCCGCATCACCCCGTCCCCGCTCAAGGGCACCGTTCCCGCCATCGCGTCCAAGTCGATGGCGCATCGCCTGATCATCTGCGCTGCGCTTGCCAACGGCGAGACGCACGTCACCTGCAACACCACCTGCGCCGACATCGAGGCCACGGTGCGCTGCCTCACGGCGCTCGGCGCTCGCATCGAGACCGTCGAGGACGGCTTCCAGGTCCACCCCACCATGAAGAGTGTTGAGTTTGGCCTGCTCAAGGCCCTTGCCGGCGGCACGCTTGACTGCGGTGAAAGCGGCTCCACGCTCCGCTTTATGTTGCCCGTCGCCTGCGCGCTGGGCGCAGAAGCAACTTTTGTGGGTCAGGGACGCTTGGGCGCCCGCCCACTCTCCCCGCTCTCGGACGAGATCATCGCCGCCGGCTGCGACCTGCAGGGTCTGGGCGGTTTTCCGCTCAAGACGAGCGGACGCATGCGCCCGGGCACTTTTGTGCTTCCGGGCAACGTGAGCTCGCAGTATATCTCCGGCCTGCTGATGGCAGCCCCGCTGCTGGCCCAGCCCTCCTGCGTGCAGGTATGCGGCCTTATCGAAAGCCGCCCCTACATCAACCTGACGATCCAGGCCATGAAGGCCTTTGGCGTCGAGGTCAACGTCGAGCGCATTCCGGCCACGGACGGCCAGCTCGAGGTCACGAACTTCCGCGTGAGCAGTGGCTCGTACCGCACGCCCGGCAGCGTAGCCGTCGAGGGCGACTGGTCCAACGCCGCCTTTTGGCTGTGCGCCGGTGCCATCGGCACCGACCCCATCACCGTCGAGGGCGTGTCGCTAAGCTCCGCACAGGGCGACCGTAACGTGCTTGCCGCGCTTTCGCGCTTTGGCGCCCGCATCGTGCGCTCCACCAACGCCGCCACCGTGCAGTCCGACAAGCTCGCCGGCTTTGAGATGAGTGCCCACGACATTCCGGACCTGGTGCCCGTCATCTCGGCCGTGGCCTCGTTGGCACAGGGCCGCACCTTTATTCGCGATTGCGCCCGTCTGCGCATCAAGGAATCCGACCGTCTGGTCACCACCACCCGCGAGCTCACCGCGCTGGGCGCGCAGGTACGAATTGCCGGCGATGACCTCATCATCAAGGGTGTCGATGCCTTCACCGGCGGCGAGGTCGATTCGCACAACGACCACCGCATCGCCATGATGGCCGCTATCGCCGCGAGCCGCGCCGCCGGCGAGGTCGTGATCCACGGCGCCGAGGCCGTCAACAAGTCCTATCCCGATTTCTTCGACCACTACCGCCTGCTGGGCGGCAAGGTCACACTCGAGGAGGAATAGCATGTCCTCGACCTTTGGCAACGTCTTGCACGTAAGCATCTTCGGTCAATCGCACTCCCCCGCTATCGGCTGCTCGCTCGATGGCATCCCGGCGGGCATCGCCGTGGACCAGGAGAAGCTGCAGGCCTTCCTCGACCGTCGCGCCCCCGGACGCGACGAGATCGCGACCAAACGACGCGAGGCTGACGCCGCCCGCATTATCGCCGGCATAGTTGATGGACACACCACGGGCGCGCCCATCGCCGCGATTATCGAGAACACCAACACGCGCTCCAAGGATTACTCCGAGCTGCGCCGCAAGCCCCGTCCGGGACATGCCGATTACCCGGCGCGTGTGAAGTATCACAACATGCACGATGTCGCTGGTGGCGGGCATTTCTCCGGCCGCCTAACGGCACCCTTATGCATCGCCGGCGGCATTGCGCTGCAGGCACTCGAGGCCCGCGGCATTCAGGTCATGGCGCACGTCGCGCAGATCGGCGGCATCTCCGAC
>CATXML010000222.1 GCA_958372035.1 uncultured Collinsella sp.
GGTGAGATGATGGGCATTTTGGGTGAGCTGCTGGGTATTTCGCCCGAGCAGATGGAGGAGCTGCGCTCCGAGGACGGCCAGCGCCGCCTGCACGAG
Source organism: uncultured Collinsella sp. (assembly GCA_958372035.1). GTDB lineage: Bacteria > Actinomycetota > Coriobacteriia > Coriobacteriales > Coriobacteriaceae > Collinsella. Next base: position 97 of record CATXML010000222.1, read on the forward strand.
GGCATGAAGAAGTTTGAGGGCGAGGTCCAGGACGCCATCGATAAGATGATGGGCGGCCAGGGTGGCCCGCAGGGTGGACCCCAGGGCACACCGATGCCGCACCCGCCGGTTGATCCGAGGCAGTTCCCATTCTTCAGCCAAAACTAACATATGGGTTGGGATTCGCTCCCAACCCCGATACTTCAACTAAGCGTCTTGGCCCCGTTGTGTTATTCTAGAACAGACGTTCGTGAATGATGCGCGGGGCCTTGCCTTGTGCTTGGCAAAAGACGAGGGGAGGTTGGCTTGGTTATCTTGGGCATTGACCCCGGTTTGGCCCATACGGGTTGGGGGATTATCGAGGAGCGGCGCGGCGAGGTTCGCTGCCGTGCCTACGGTTGTATCGAGACGAGCGCGGGTAGTCCGCTCGCGGTGCGCCTGTCTCACATCGCCCGCGACCTCAAGGGTGTCGTGGAGCGTTATCGACCCGATACCGCTGCTATCGAGAGCATCTACTTTGGCGCCAACGTCCGCTCGGCAATTCCTACGGCGCATGCCCGCGGTGCTGCACTCGTGGCGCTTTCGGAGTGCGCGCTCGAGATCGGCGAGTACACGCCTATGCAGATCAAGCAGGCTGTGGTGGGCACCGGTGCCGCAGATAAGCGGCAGGTCGCCTACATGGTGCGCACGCTCACGCAGCTCGATCACGACCCGCATCCCGATCATGCCGCCGATGCCCTGGCCTGCGCCATCTGCCACGTTAACCTCAGCCGCACCCGGGCGCTTACCGGCGGCGAGTTCTATCAACAGAGAGGAACCGGATACTGATGATTTCCCAGCTCCATGGAACGCTTGTCGAGGCCACGATGAGCTCGGCCGTCGTCGATGTATCGGGCGTGGGCTTTGAGCTCGGTATTTCGGGTAGTACTGCCGCCACGCTGCCTACGCCCGGCGGCGAGGTGCGCCTCTATACCCGTATGCAGGTGCGCGAGGACGCCATGACGCTCTTTGGTTTTGCCTCCAAGGACGAGCGCACGATGTTCGATCGGCTCGTGTCCGTCTCGGGCGTCGGTCCGCGCCTGGCGCTTGCCGTGCTCTCCACCTATACCGTGGGCCAGCTGTATTCCCTGGTGATGGCCGAGGATGACAAGGGCATGGCCAAGGTGCCCGGTGTGGGAAAAAAGACAGCGCAGCGCCTCATCTTGGAACTCAAGAGCACCTTTGCCAAGGACAAGGGCTTTGTTCCGGTCGACGTGATTCCCGGTCAGGTTGCGATGCCCGTGCCCACTGCCGCTCCCTCGGCCATCGATGATGCCCGCGCGGCACTCCTTTCCATGGGCTTTAGCCCGCAGGAGACCGATGTTGCCCTGAGCGGGTATGATGGGCAGAATATGCGTGTCGAGGATCTGCTCGGCGCGGCGCTTAAGCGACTCGGAATGGATGCGTGATGTGGGAAGCCGATGACTCTCAGGACCTGTGGGCGACGGCCGGCAACTCGCCGGCGGCATCCATGGCGCACGGTGAGCGCATGGTGGGCTCGGAGCTGACGCCCGAGGACCTCGATGTCGACCGCACCCTGCGCCCCCAGCGCTTGGACGACTATTGCGGTCAGGAGCATATCAAGCAGAGCCTGCGCGTGCTCATCGAGGCGGCGCAGAGCCGTGGCGAGACGCTCGACCACGTTATCTTTTCGGGCCCTCCGGGTTTGGGTAAGACCACGCTGGCTACGGTTATCGCCAACGAGCTGGGCGCTCAGATTAAGACGACGAGCGGTCCGGCCATCGCGCGCACCGGCGACCTGGCGGCCATTCTGACTAACTTGCAACCGGGTGACGTGCTGTTTATCGACGAGATCCACCGCCTCAACCGTTCGGTCGAGGAGGTCCTGTACCCCGCGATGGAGGACTTTGCGCTCGATATCGTGATCGGCAAGGGTCCGGCGGCGCGCTCGATTCGCCTGGATATCCCCAAGTTCACGCTGGTGGCGGCCACGACCCGTTCGGGCATGTTGACCGGCCCGCTACGCGACCGCTTTGGCATCTCGTATCGCCTGGACTACTACACCGTCGAGGAGCTCGCCCAGATCGTGACGCGCTCGGCAACCATCCTGGGCGTGACGATTGACCGTCCGAGCGCGCTCGAGATCGGCTCGCGTTCGCGTGGTACGCCGCGCTTGGCCAACCGTCTGCTCAAGCGCGTGCGCGACTATGCGCAGGTGCGCGGCAACGGCCCTATTGAGCTTGATATTTGCCGTCAGGCGCTCGAGTTCTTCGAGATCGACGAGCTCGGCCTGGACTGGATGGACATTCGCATCTTGGAGACGCTTGCCAAGACGTTCTCCGGCCGTGCCGTGGGCTTGACGACCCTTGCCAGCGCGGTGGGCGAGGACCCGGGTACGCTCGAGGATGTCTACGAACCCTATCTGCTGCAGTGCGGGTTGATGATTCGCACGCCTCAGGGCCGTCAGGCAACGCTTCGCACCTTTGAGCATTTGGGTATCGAGCCAGCCGTTTAGAGACGGGTTTGTTTTGGCTGGTCTCTAGGCTATCGCTGGGCATTGGGTAAACATATCGCCGTTCGTCGGTTACGGGCGTTTTACTATTGCGCGCGCGTGCTATGCTGGACTGGTCTTTTTCTCATCCGGTAACGAAAGGACCGCCCATGCCTACTGACATCGAAATCGCACGTTCTGTTACGCCGCTGCCTATTACCGAGGTGGCCAAGAACGCCGGCGTCGACGTTAAGCATCTGATTCCGTACGGCTTCGACAAGGCTAAGGTCGACTATTCCCTGCTCAACGAGCCGACCGACCACCAGGCCAAGCTTGTCCTCGTGACCGCTATCAATCCCACGCCCGCAGGCGAGGGCAAGACCACCACGACCATCGGCCTGGCCGACGGCCTGCGTCGTCGCGGCGTCAAGAGCGCCGTGGCCCTGCGCGAGCCTTCGCTCGGTCCCGTCTTTGGCGTCAAGGGCGGTGCTGCTGGTGGCGGCTGGGCGCAGGTCATCCCCATGGAGGACATCAACCTGCACTTTACCGGTGACTTCCATGCTATCGGTGCCGCCAACAACCTGCTGGCTGCCATGCTCGACAACCATATTCAGCAGGGC
>CATXML010000223.1 GCA_958372035.1 uncultured Collinsella sp.
CGTGAAGTTTAATCAGGAAGACGTTTCCATCGACATGATGGGCATGCCTGTCTGTCGCGACGGTCTGACTGTTCCCTTTGACGAGGACGAGGCTCTACGACGTTTTGAGGCGCCCGAGATTGTGATCTCGGCCGACCTGGGCGCAGGCGACGCGGCAACGACCGTGTGGACCTGCGACCTCACGCATGAGTACATCTCCATTAACGGCGACTACCGTTCCTAGATTCCAGGCACGCTGCGCATCTTGCCGCGATTGCGGACAGCGGAGCACGGCGCGATAACGATACGAAAGACGAGGCAGATTATGAAATTCGCACGCGATTGTCGTTCGAACGAATCCAACGAAGCAACCGCGCAGCTGCTGTTCGAAGCGCTGCCGTGGATTAAGAACCTGACCGGTAAGACGGTTGTTATCAAATATGGCGGAGCCGCCATGGTAGATGAGCAGCTGCGCCGCGACGTGATGAGCGACATCGTGCTGCTCAAGATCATCGGCATGCGCCCTGTTATCGTGCACGGTGGCGGCAAGGCCATCAACGAGGCGCTGAGCCACTACGACATCCCCGTCGAGTTTAAGAACGGCCAGCGCGTGACCACGCCGGCGACTATGGATATCGTGCGCGAGGTGCTGGGCGGCAAGGTTAACCAGGAGCTGGTTGCCGCCATCAACCACCACGGCAACCTGGCCGTGGGCGTGTCGGGCAGCGATGCTGGCACGCTCATCGCCGAGCCGCTCGACCCCGAGCTCGGTCGCGTGGGCAAAGTGACGCACGTTAACACCGACTATATCGAGCGCTTACTCGATAGCGAGTACATCCCCGTCATCGCTACCGTCGCGGCGGGGGAGGACGGCGGTTTCTTCAACATCAATGCCGATACCGCCGCCGGTGCCGTTGCGGCAGCGCTCCACGCGCACAAGGCGATCTTTTTGACCGACGTCGACGGCCTGTACAAGGACTTTAGCGATAAGGATTCACTTATCTCTAACCTAACGCTCGACGAGGTTAACGAGATGCTCTACGGTGGCGAGGTCGATAAGGGCATGATTCCCAAGCTACGTGCGGCCGTCGACGCGCTTGCCGGTGGCGTGTTCCGCGCCCATATCATTAACGGTACCACGCCGCATTCGCTGCTGCTTGAGCTGTTGACCGATGCCGGCGTCGGCACCGTGATCCATTCTACCGAGACGGCCTACGAGTTCGATACGCACCCGCACCCGCTTTCGACCTTTGCGGCGCGCCTGACCGAGAATCTCGACGAGGTCGAGAAGCTTCAAACGGTTTAGCCGGCTCAAAATTGCTACGCCATTACGCCCAAACTCCGCGCTACTTGGCGCTTAACGAAAGGTATCTCATGTCACTTGCAGCACAACAATCGCTCGAATCCTACTACGTCATGCACACCTTCGGTCGCTCTCCGGTCGAGTTTGTCGAAGGCCGCGGCATGAAGCTCACCGGCGACGATGGCCGCGAATACCTCGATTTTCTTGCCGGCATCGGCGTGTGCAGCCTGGGCCACGGCAACCCGGCAGTGCTGTCGGCGCTCGAGGCTCAGACCAAAAAGCTTCTGCATGTGTCTAACTACTTCTACATCGAGCGGCGTGGACAGGTCGCGGCGCTGCTGTCCAAGCTTGCCAACGACGACGTAGATGGTGCGTGCGTGCTGGCCGATGCCATTGTCGCCGGCGATGAGACCACGGCCGCTGCGCTCGGTGCCCCGGCTGCGGACGAGCAGGTGTGGGAGACGTTCTTTGCCAATTCTGGTGCCGAAGCCAACGAGGGCTCGATGAAGCTTGCGCGTCTGTACGCCAAGCGTGCTGGTAACGGCGGCAACACCATCGTATGCATGCGTGGCGGCTTCCACGGCCGTACGCTCGAGACCATTGCCGCCACCATGCAGGATTGGCTACAGGACAGTTTCCGTCCGCTGCCGGGTGGCTTTGTGGCCTGCACACCCAACGATGTAGATGAACTGCGTGCAATTTTTAAGCAGTTGGGCAGTGAAATTTGCGCCGTGATGCTCGAGCCGATTCAGGGCGAGAGCGGTGTGCACCCCATGACCGAGGAGTTTATGGCTACGGCGCGCGACTTGGCGCACGAGGTGGGTGCCGTGCTTATTGCCGACGAGGTCCAGTGCGGAATCTTTCGTACGGGTAAGCCGTTTGCGTTCCAGACCTATGGCGTGGAGCCCGACATCATGAGCCTTGCCAAGGGCATTGCCGACGGTGTGCCTATGGGTGCCGTGGTGGCAAAGAAGGAAATCGCCGACGTCTTTAAGCCCGGCGATCATGGTTCGACCTTCGGTGGCAGCTGCTTGGCCATCGCGGCGTGTGCCGCGACGCTCTCCGCGCTTGTGCACGGCGATTATGCCGAGCATGCTGCCAAGGTTGGCGCCTATATGGAGCAGGCGCTGGCTAAGCTTCCGCATGTGGTAGAGGTGCGTGGTCGCGGCCTGATGCTCGGCTGCGATTTGGATGCTGCCGCGGGTGATGCACACGACGTCGTGGCCCGTGCATTGGGGGCTGGTGCCGTGATTAACGCTACGGGTGCCCATACGCTGCGTTTCTTGCCGCCGCTCGTCTGCGAGGAAGCCGACGTGGACAGTCTGATCGAGATCCTGTCGGACGTTTTGGCCTAACACAGCGAAATAACTTAACTTTGACCGGGTTCCGGACTGCGGACGTGCCCTATGTGGCATGATTCAGCGGTCTGGAGCCCGTTTTGCCTTAGATTTGCTAAGGCGGGGAGACCTGCTGGTCAAATAACATTAAATATGAGTACTGTTACCGATTTGGTCGCAGCAATTTTGGACTAATAAGACCAGATGGCAAGTCGAAATGGCGATGAATGCACGATTTTGATCCAATTGCTAGTCCTTATAATGGACATATGTTTCGTAACTTAAGCAAATACTATCTTTTGATATGTTGTAAGCAAGGTGGCAGTACTCATTTTTGCCATTTTCTGGCCACGGCCTTTGTGACAGTCGTGCTGGCGGGTTCGAATCCCATGAAATGGGCCCAAAAAAGAAAGGCTCCCATTGCTGGGAGCCTATCAAATCAGTGGTGGGCGATGAGGGATGTCGCGTGCGGCTGACGCCGCCCGCTTTCGCTTCGGGCCTGCGGCCCTCGCGTGCTGCGCTGGAAAACGCTTCGCGTTTCCTCAGCTCCGCACCCTTGCGGGTT
>CATXML010000224.1 GCA_958372035.1 uncultured Collinsella sp.
GAGCTCTATAACGCAGGGATAGTCGACGTGAGCTATCGCTACGAGAAGATGTACGTGATTCGCCCACAGTTTTTCATTCCCATGATTACACTTCTTCGCAACGCCGCCATGGGTTCGCTGCGCTATAAGCAGGAGCTAGCGGAGTACAAACAGCAGAATATCGACGTCACGAACTTCGAAGCCAAGATGGAAAAGTTCAAGAACGATTTCGGTCGCAACTACGAGATCGCGAGCCGCAAGTTCCAAACGGCGATCGATGAGATTGACAAGACGATTAGTCATCTGCAGAAAACCAAGGAAGCGTTGCTGTCCTCCGAGAACAATCTGCGCCTGGCCAACAAGAAAGCCGACGATCTTACCATTCGCAAGCTCACGTGGGGTAACAAGACCATGAAGGCAGCGTTTGACGAGGCACGCGGGGCTGCGCCAGAGACAAACGATGAGCCCGCCGAGGCGGATTCGTATGAGGTCGAGGATGCCGAGTAAGGCATAGCGTATAGTGCAAAAGCGGGCCGCTGGCGATATTGCCAACGGCCCCGTTTCATTTCGTTCCAGTATGTACGACTAGTCCTCGATCAAATCTTCGATAAAGCCGACACGGTAGTTCTTGAAGATGACCTCGCCACCGTCTTGCGTGGCGTCCAGATCGACATCGCCCATGATGCCAAAGTCGTGGTCGCCATCCTCGTCGGCAAAGATCTGGTGCACATGCCATACGTGCGCGGTCTTCTCATCGGACTCGTCGATGGAAAACATCGCGGCGCTGCGGGCATCTCCGTCGGTGAGGATTTCCTCGTGCTGCTCGTGGTAAGCGTCGAGTGCTTTTTGCCAGCGAATTTCGCTCATGCCCCAGTCGTCGTCGAGCTCGCCCAGGTCGCGAACATGCTCGCGGGCGGCAAGGGTCACGCGGCGGAAGAGTGCGTTGCGCACCAACAGCGTGCAGCCGCGACGGTCCGCAACGACCTCGTCGATGCCCTGTGGCGGTGCGGCGTCGAGTGCAGCGGGGTTGCCGGCGTTCTCCCACTCGTCCACCAGGCTCGAGTCCACCGAGCGCACCACAAAGCCCAGCCACGAGATAATGTCGCGCAGGCGCTCGTCGCGCTTCTCGATGGGTACGGTGCGGTCGAGCGAACGGTAGGCCTCTGCCAGGTAGCGCAGCAAAATACCCTCGGAGCGGGCGATGCCGAGCTTTTGAATGTAGCCCTTAAAATCGCTCGCGCTTTCCAGCATATCGCGCAGAACGCTCTTGGGAGAGAGCTGATAGTCGTTTGCCCAGGGTACTTCCTGGCAGTACTTGTCAAAAGCGGCGTCGAGCAAATTCTCGAGCGGCTTTTCGTACGTGACGTCTTGAATGCGCTCCAGACGCTCCTCATATTCGATGCCGTCGGCCTTCATCTCGGCCATAGCGCGATCGCGTGCTGCGCGCTCCTGTGCGCGCAGCACCTGCTTGGGATCCTCGAGCGTTGCCTCGACCATTGAGATTAAGTCCATGGTATAGGTCTCGCTCTCGGGATCGAGCAGCTCCAACGCGGCAAGCAAGAACGGCGAGAGCGGCTGATCGAGCGCGAAGTCCTCGGGCAGATCGACCGTCAGCGCATAGTCGATGTCTGGTGCGGCGTCAGCCGGGGCATCGGGTGCGGGCGGCACCTCGGCGCGCACGACGACGCCGGAATCGATGAGCGTGGCGAAGATTTCGTCGGCGCGAACCTCGAGCTTGGCCTTTTCCTCGGGCGTTTGCAGGCTTGTCTCGATGAGGTCGTGCACGCGGGCTCGCGCATCGCCGCCCTGCTCGACCACGCTAATCACCATGGAGTGCGTGATGCGCAGGCGCGGCTTGAGCGTTTCTGGCTGCGTCTCGATCAGGCGCTCAAAGGTCTGCTTATTCCAGGTGACAAAGCCCTCGGGTGCCTTCTTCTTTTTAATCTTACGGAGTTTTTTGGGGTCGTCGCCCGCTTTGGCCGTAAGCTTGGCATTCTCGATCTCGTGCTCGGGTGCCTCGGCAATCACCATGCCCTCGGTATCGAAGCCCGAGCGGCCGGCGCGACCGGCAATCTGATGAAACTCGCGGGCGCGCAGACGACGCATCTTGTAGCCGTCGAACTTGGTGAGCGCGGTGAGTACCACGGTGTGGATGGGTACGTTGATGCCGACGCCGAGCGTATCGGTGCCGCAGATGACGGGCAACAGGCCCTGTTGTGCCAAGCGCTCGACCAGCAGACGATAGCGCGGCAACATGCCAGCATGGTGCACGCCGACGCCGCATCCGAGCAAGCGCTTAAGAATCTTGCCAAAGGCCGTGGAGAAGCTCGTGCCTTTGGCAGCTTCCTTAATGGCCTCGCGCTGCGCCTTGCTGGCGATGCCAAAATTGGCGAGCGACTGCGCCGTCGCAAGGGCGGCATCCTGGCTAAAGTGCACGATATAGAGCGGGGCCTCGCCACGGCGCATGGCGAGCTCGACGGTGCCCTCGAGGGAGGTCGTCACATAGTCGTAGCTCAGCGGAACAGGACGCGGGGCGTCGACAACCAAGTCGCAAGCAGCGCCGGTGTGCTCCTCGAGTGAGGCGGCGATGGCAGTGACATCGCCGAGCGTGGCGCTCATGAGCATAAACTGCGTGTGGGGCAGGGTGAGCAGCGGCACCTGCCAGGCCCAACCGCGGTCGGGGTCGGCAAAGTAGTGGAACTCATCCATGGCCACGCAGCCCGCATCGGCGTCCTCACCCTCGCGCAGCGCATCGTTAGCAAGGATTTCGGCCGTGCAGCAGATGACGGGTGCCTTGGTGTTGATATGCGTGTCGCCGGTGATCATGCCGACGTTATCGCGGCCGAGCACCTGCACAAGGTCGAAGAACTTTTCGCTGACCAGGGCCTTGATGGGGGCCGTGTAATAACAACGCTTACCCTGCGCCATGCCCATAAAGAGCATACCCAGCGCGACGAGCGATTTACCCGATCCGGTCGGTGTGCCTAAGATGACGTGATCGCCGGCTGCCAGGTCCATGAGGGCCTCTTCTTGGTGATCCCACAGTTCAATACCGCGATCGCTCGTCCATTCAAAGAAACGCTCGAAGGCCTGGTCGGGCGTGAGCCATGGCTCGGGCTCACTGCCATCCTCGGGCTCCCACCAGGTGGGGGAGAGCGCGCCGAGCGAGCCAAACT
>CATXML010000225.1 GCA_958372035.1 uncultured Collinsella sp.
GCCTTGGCCTGCGCGTCGATGGTGATTTCCTCGTTGGGGTCGATGGGGCAAACGCCCATGGACGGCCAGAAACCCACGCCGTCATCATGCTTGGCCACGGCGGCACGAACGCGGTTATAGATTTGATGGACGGTGTTGTGCTCAAAGGGGATGAGAATGCAAAAGTCGTCTTGGCCCCAGTATCCTGCGACGCCCATCTCGGCATTCTCGATGTCTTTGAGGACCGTGCCCACATCGGCGAGCACGCGGTCGCCCTCGGCCTGTCCGTGCCATTCGTTGAACAGTCGCATATGACCCATGTCGACGGTGGCGATACACCAAGCGGCGTCGCGCCTTGTCTTAAGAAATGCGTTGGCACGCCGCATAAACTCGCTGGGTCGATAGAGGCCCGTGAGCGTATCGATGCGTTCGGCGACGGCGCTTTTACGCTCAATCTCGGGTATGGGGAGGCTGTCGTTGGGTGCAAGCCCGCCGGCGGCGCGAAGACGACGGTCGAGTTCGCCTAAAACAGCGGTCGCTTGATTGATTAAGCGCTCGTAAAAGGCCGGGACGACAAGACAGACGGGGGTAATGGTGTCGTTCGCGATTCGAACAGGAGCGAAAACGGCCTCTTTAAGATGATGGGTCAGTTGCTCGAATGCCTCGTGGTCCAGATCGTTGCTGAGCACGACAAACTGGGCGTTTCGCGAGCGGAAGACGCGACTTCTGCCGCGGGTGATCGATAGCATGCGGCCTGCGTATTCGGCGAGCATGTTGTCGACAGCCTCGGCCCCGTAGAGCTCGTTGAACTTTGCCGTGCCACAAACGCGGACCGCTATAAGCCCCGTCTCGCAACGGTCGCGACGGCAGGCATCGATAGCGTTGATCAGCATACGCTGCGTTCCGAGGCCCGTGGCGGCATCGACGGTCTCGGCGAGTGAGTGGTTAACAAGTTCGCCGACATAGAGCGAGGGGGTATTTCCGTCGCCGTCGATGCGAAACCCGCGAGCGCGGCAGAGGACGTAGTCGCCCGCGGCATTGCGCATGCGGTACTGCATGACGCGGCGGTGTTTGGAGCCATTATAGATTTGGTCGATGTCGTTGATGTAGGCCTCAAGGTCATCGGGGTGGACGCGCGTTTTCCAGTAATCGTGGCAGTTGTCTACATGCTCAGAAGGAAGACCGAGATCGCGCAGGGCGCCTTGTGACCATAGGGTGCGATGTTTGTCCAAGTTCTCGATAAAGCAATAACGGCCTTCGTTGAGCATCGAAAAGGCGTCAAAAACGCGATCGCTTATTTCGAAGTCGTCGGTGTGGACTTGCGCGATATTGCGTCGATCAAGATGCATGGCATGGCGTAGCTTGTAGTCGTACATGCGATGGTCGGCATCGAGTGTCATGCGATTGGAGGCTTCACCCAGGGCGGGGTCGGCGTGCGACACTCCGTAGCTAAACGAGTGAGGCATCTCGGAATCGTTGTTTTTGAGTAGGACCGTTCGGCAGTGTTCCAGGCGCTCGGCGAGGTCGTCCTCGGTCGCAATCGTAGACAGGATGGCAAACTCGTCGCCGCCTATGCGAAACGCCGCCTCGTCCACTTTCATATACAGCTTGAGATAGAGACTTACCTGCAAGATATAGCGGTTGCCCTCGTCATGCCCAAAGACGTCGTTGCAGTGCTTAAGGTTATCGATGTCGATAAATGCCATGGTCACGGGCAGTTCCTGCTCCCAGATTTCCTCTAGGGAATGGGCAAAGCCGCCGCGGTTGCCAAGTCCGGTGAGCTGGTCGGTAAAGGCCGTCCTAATCAGATCATCCTGACGCTCGAGAAGGTCACGGACGGTCTTTTCGAGCGTTTCGGTGTAATTGCTGGCGGTGTCCATGTTGTAAGCGGCTTTCTGAGGTCGGGGCGGATGGCGTCGGGCGAGCTCGTAGTGTACACGCGTCGTTGCTCGGCGCCTTGCGTGTATCCAGGCCCCCGCCTTGCTGCGTTGTTGAGTTACTTTGCCGGCTAATGTTCGCTGTTGATAACAGCTGAGTAGTATAGACAACAGTGCACAATTATATATGGGCGCACATGCTGTGGGCGGCTATTATTCGCCAAACGGCAACGCCTGGGTGCGCATGAAAAATGCGACTGAGTCGATATATGTTGACGGGTATACTTGTCCCGTTTTAAAACGCAGGAACGGAGATGGTCACATGGCACAGCCGGATACGACGCGCACGGTGGGGCTTGCGCTCGAGGGAGGCGGCTACCGCGGTATGTATACGGCGGGCGTGCTCGACGTTTGGATGGAGCGCGGTTTGACCTGCGACCATATGGTGGGTGTCTCGGCGGGCGCGGCGTTTGGCTACAACTTTAAATCGCGCCAGATCGGCCGTGCCATTCGTTACAACAAGGCCTATTGCGCCGACAAGCGCTATGCGAGCGTGACCAGCTGGCTGCGAACCGGCGATATGTTCAATGCCGATTTTGCCTATCACGAGGTGCCTATCGAGCGCGATCCCATCGACTTGGAGGCGTATCGCGCCTGCCCCATGCGATTTACGTGCGTGTGTACCGATATCGAGACGGGCAAGGCCGTCTACCACGATCTACCGTATGGCGACGAGCGCGATATCGAGTGGATCCGGGCGTCGTCTGCCATTCCTGTGGCGACGCGTCCCGTTGCTATTGACGGGCATAAGTATCTGGATGGTGGCGTGGCTGATTCTATTCCCAGCGCATGGCTGTTTGCGCAGGGGTATGACCGCAATATCGTGGTACTCACGCAGCCGGCGGGCTTTGTGAAGCAGCCCAACAGCGTGATGCCCATGCTGCGGCGCGTGTTCCGTCACTATCCGGAGTTTGTTGCAGCGCTTGAGCATCGGCATGAGGTCTACAATGCCACGCTCGATGACCTGGCACGTCGAGAGGCTGCCGGGGAAATCTTTGTGGTGCGGCCGAGCGAATCGGTGAAGGTGCCGTCGCTGTGCCGCGAACCGGATGAGCTCGAGCGCATCTACCAGGTCGGCCGCCACGATGCAGAGGCGACTTTGCCGGCGTTGGAAGCGTATCTGGCGGGGTAAGGGTCGCATACGGAAAGCGCATCCCGGAATGGAGGCCCAAACTGGGATGCGCTTTCCATTGCTGAAGATATGAGGCTGCGAATCAGCTGCT
>CATXML010000226.1 GCA_958372035.1 uncultured Collinsella sp.
TTCTTGTAGATAGCGCTTGTAGAGCCGGCCAGCCGTACCACCGTTGCATATCACCTGCTCAATGGGAGCTGCATCGGTAATGCGCTCGATATGTGCCGGAACAACGTTGCGAATGCTCGCGTCGCTCGAGCCCTTAATGTCGCAGCTCTCGATCACATCCCATAGGGCCACGCCGCCGTTCAGCAGCATGGATCGCTTGGCGGCAATCGAGGCGTCGAGCGTCGCGGACTCGCTGCCCGCCAAAGGGTCGCCCTCGTTGGGCGGCACAGGCACACCGAGACACGCCGCCGTGACCCGCCAAAAGCGGTTCTGCGGATTGCCATAGTAGAAGGCATTGGCACGCGAGAGCACCGAGGGAAACGACCCCAGCACCAAAACGCGCGAGCGCTGGTCGAACACAGGCTCAAACCCATGCTCAATATGTTGATAGTCCTCGTCAGACACGGCCATGGGCTAGGCTCTCAACAGATATCGCACCTCGTAGGGTGCAAGCTCAAGGGTACCCGTCAGCTCGACCGTGGGCGCATCGTCGGCAAGCAGGTCGACAAAGGACCCGTTGAGCTCGCCGGCGCCAAAGGTGTAAGGCTCGCCCACGGCGTTCACCGCCACGAGCACCGTCGCGTCATCACAGGTGCGCTCGAACAGCAGCTGCTTGTTCTGGATCACCACGTTGCGATAGGCACCGTAGTTGAGAGCACAGGCCGCCGCGTCATCGGCCGAGCGAAGGTGCGCAAGCTGCGTGATGAACACCGTCAGCTCGTTGGGCGCAGGCTCATCGAGCGCAGGCCGCAGCGCCCAGTCACCATCGGGGCCGCCCTTTTCGCCAGCAATCCCCCACTCGCTGCCATAGTAGACACACGGAATGCCCGGCATGCCAAAGAGCATGCCATAGGCGGGACGCAGGCACGACTTGTCGGTGAGGATGCTCGCCAGGCGCGGCACGTCGTGGTTGTCGACAAACGACAGCAGGTGTTTGCCGCGGTAGATACACCACGGATCGCCGCCAAACTGGCGATGCAGCGAATGGGCAATCTCGAACATGTTGACCGAGTTAAAGCTGGAGTACAGGCCCTTGTAACACTCGTAGTTGGTGCAGGAGTCGAGCATCTCGTCGTTGACGATCTGGTTGTAGTCGCCGTGGAGCGTCTCGCCGATCAGCACAAAATCGGGCTTGAGCTCGCGGGTAAAGGTATGCAGACGACGCATGAAGTCGCGGTCGAGCATATAGGCAACGTCCAGGCGCAGGCCGTCGACGCCAAACACGTCAGCCCAACGGCGCACGGACTCGAGCAGGTAATCGACCACAGCGGGATTTTGCAGGTTGAGCTTCACAAGTTCAAAATGGCCTTCCCAACCCTCGTACCAAAAGCCGTCGCCATAGCAGGAGTCGCCGTCAAAGCTAATGTGGAACCAGTCCTTGTACGGCGAGTCCCACTTACGCTCCTGCACATCACGGAAGGCCCAGAAGCCGCGGCCGACGTGGTTGAAGACCGCATCGAGCACCACACGGATGCCATGGGCGTGCAGCGTCTCGCATACGGCGGCAAAATCGGCATCCCCGCCCAGGCGGCGGTCGACATGGCGCAGGCTGCGCGTATCATAGCCGTGGCTGTCGGATTCGAGCGGCGGGTTGATGAGCACAGCGCCAACGCCGAGTTCTTGCAGGTAGTCAGCCCATTGGGCGATCTTCATGATGGGTGCATCGGGGTCGGGCGCAGCGTTGGCAGCCTGGGCGAGTTCATCCTCGGCAACGGGAGCGGCGTTTTCGCGCGGAGCTCCGCAAAAGCCCAGCGGATAGATCTGATAGAACGTCGTCTCGTATGCCCACATAGCAACCTCCCGGTAAGCTCAACACAACGATATCCATTGTATGCCCGGCTTGTATCCTCTCCCCCAAAATAAGTTGCGGTGAAATAATTCCTGCTTGGGCCTTCAGAGGCCTTAAACAGGAGCTATTCCACCGCAGCTGATGAGGGGACGTGATTAGGCGACGGGCTTTGCGCGGCGTATGGCTGGGAACAGTACGGTGATGGCAAGGATGACGCCCACGACGGTAATCGCCCCGCCCGCGAAGCCAATCCAAGCGATACCGGGACCCGAAACCACGGCGCCGCCGATTGCGGTGCCCGTGCCGATACCGAGGTTAAACAGGCCCGAGAAGATCGACATGGCGACGGCCGACGAATCCGCCGGCGTGTACTTGATGAGCTCGGCCTGGAACGCAACGTTAAAGGCCGTGGAGCAGCAGCCCCATAGCGCGCAGACGGCAAGCACTGCTACGAGCGACGATGCGACCGGACCCACGAGCAGCAGAGCCACCGGCACGCCGGAGAGCGTGATAGCCAAGAACGGGAGGCGATGCCCATCGAACAGGCGGCCAAACAGCCAGCTTCCGAGCAGACCGGAGCAGCCAAACGCCGTCAGCGTCATGGTAATAGCGCTTGCGTCGACGTGCGCGACCTGCGCCAGGAACGGCTCGATATAGCTGTAACCCGCATAATAGCCGGTCGCCATAAAGACCGTGACCGCGTAGAGCGCAATCAGGAACGGGTTCTTGAGCAGCTCGGGCAGCTGTTTGACGGTAAAGCGCTCGCCCGCCGGCATGGCCGGGAACACCGCGGCCTGGTAGACAACCGCGACAGCCGAGAGGGCCCCGACCACGGCGAATGTCATGCGCCAGCCCACGGCCAGTCCGATGGCGCGGCCGATCGGCAGGCCAAAGATCTGCGCGATGGACGAGCCCGTGGCGATCATGCTAATGGCGAGCGCCCCGTGACGGGTGTCGACCAGGCGCGAGGCCATAATCGAAGCGACTGACCAGAACACGGCGTGCGCGCAGGCGACCACCAGGCGCGCGCAGACCAAAATGGGATAGGTGGGCGCCACGGCGGACAGGAACTGCCCGAGCGAGAACACGGCAAGCACGCCGAGCAGCATACGCTTGAACTCAAAGCGCGAGGCGAACACCATAAGCGGCAACGACAGTAGCATGACGCCCCAGGCGTAGACCGAGATCATGATGCCGGCCTGGGCCTCGGTGAGCGAAAACGACGCGGCAATATCAGTCAGAAGGCCAATGGGCATGAACTCCGACGTGTTGAACACGAACGCGCAACAGGCGAGCCCGATAAGCGGGA
>CATXML010000227.1 GCA_958372035.1 uncultured Collinsella sp.
TCCTGCCAACCCGCAATCAAAACCACACACCTGAGCGCGGCGCGGGACGTCCCAGCCACTATTCGCCGCGGGGATGGGCTTGAGCCACAGCCCGCTTAAGCCGATCGGGTGTGAGATGCGTGTAGATCTGCGTCGTGGACAGGCTCGCATGACCTAGCAGCTCTTGAACCGAGCGCAGGTCCGCGCCGCCCTCGAGCAAGTCGGTCGCAAAGGTATGGCGCATCGCATGCGGGGCGATGTCGGCCGGAATGCCGGCGAGCGTCGCCAGCATATGAAACCGCCGCCTGAGCATGGCGGCACTCATGCGATTACCGCGCGCCGATATAAGCAGCGGATGCGGCCCGGTAGCGGGGTCACGACGCTTTGCCTGAGCGAGCAACTCCGGCCTCCCCTCCTCAATATAGAGACGCGTCGCCTCGAGCGCACGACGATACAGAGGGACGATACGTTCTTTGCTCCCCTTGCCCCACAGGCGCAGCGTGCGTTCGGACCACGCAATGGACTCCACATTGAGTGCTGCGAGCTCAGAGATACGGGCGCCCGAGGCATAGAGCAGCTCGAGCATCGCCGCATCGCGCAGTCCCGCGGGTGTTGAGGTATCAGGCGTCTTGAGCAGCGCCTCCACCTGTTGGGTCGTCAGCACACCGGGTAGATCGCGCGGGAGCTTGGGCGAGGAAATTGCCGAGACCACATCGCCCTCCACGACCCCCTCGGCAGCCATCCATCGATAGAGCGATCGGATAGCCGACAGATGCGCCGCAAGCGTTCGGGGAGCCACCTGCTCACGCGAAAGCTCGGCAAGATAGCGACGAATGGTGCGCACGTCGGCAGCGAAAGCATCGATATCCTCGCGCTCGCACCAGGCAGCAAAGCGCTCCAGCCTCGAGCCGTAGGCCGTCACCGTGTTGGGAGAAAGTCCCTCGACACGTGAGATATAGGCGATAAACGAGTCGACGGTGTCGTACAGGTCAAAGGCTATGACCGGTCGCCTCCAAACAGATCAGGACGAGTGGCCAGATAGGCATCAAGGGCCTCGAGCGCACGGTCCGCATAGGCCTGGTAGCGGTCGCGCTTGCTGCGGCGCTTACCATCCTCGAGTGGCGGCACCAGGCCAAAGTTGACATGCATGGGCTGGTAGCCCACGGTGGCAGGATCGGTCGCATAGCCCACGAGCGCGCCCAGGGCGCCCACGCGGGGCAACTCGACGCCCGCGGCGCCGATAGCCTCGGCATAGGTGTTGAGCGCCGCGAGCAGACCGGTCGCCACGGCTTCCATGTACCCCTCGGTGCCGGTGATCTGACCGGCCAGGCGCACGCCGGTACCGGGCACGGCAAAGGTGCCATCGAGCACGTGCGGGGCGTCGACAAAGGTATTGCGGTGCATGACACCGTAGCGGAAGAACTCAGCGTTCTCCAGGCCCGGCACCATATGGAAGACGCGCTTCTGCTCGCCAAAGGTCAGGTTGGTCTGGAAGCCCACCAGGTTATAGGCGGTCTTCTCCTTGTTCTCGGCACGCAGCTGAATCGCCGCCCAGGGACGACGACCGGTTCGCGGGTCGGTGAGGCCGACGGGCTTCATGGCGCCAAAGCGAATGGCGTCCTTGCCGGTGCGCGCAACTTCCTCGGCAGGCTGGCAGGCCTGGAACAGATCGCCGCCCTCAAAGTCCTTGAGCACCACGCGGTCGGCCGTGGTAAGCGCCTCGATAAAGGCCTCGTACTCTTCCTTGTTGAGCGGAGCGTTGAGATAGTCGCCGCTCCCCTGCTCCTCGTAGCGCGACTGCGAGAACAGCACGTCCATATCGAGCGTGGAGGCATCGACGATCGGCGCCGCGGCATCGAAGAACGCAAGGGCGTCGCCACCGACGAGCTTCACGACCTCTTCGCTCAACGCCGGCGAGCACAAGGGGCCGGCGGCAATGACCACGTGACCTTCGGGAATCTGCGTGACCTCGCCGTGAACGATCTCGATATTGGGACGGGCGGCAACCTCGTCCTCGACAAGCTCGGAAAACTTGACGCGGTCGACCGCCAGGGCACCGCCGGCGGGAACAGCCGCGCGATGGGCGCAATCGAGCAGGACTGAACCCATGCGCTTAAGCTCGGCCTTCAGCAAACCAGCCGCGGAATCCGGACGGGTCGACTTAAACGAATTGGAGCAGACGAGCTCTGCCAAGTGATCGGTATGGTGAGCCGGGGAGCTAACCTGGGGGCGCATCTCGCACAGCTTTACGGCAAAACCGCGGTCTGCCAGCTGGATCGCGCATTCCGAACCCGCCAGACCGCCACCGATAACCGTCACCTGATCGAACTGCATCTGCAAACACCTTTCTAATTGACACGTTTTCCATTGTGACCGAAGGGCGTCTGGGCGTGAAGGGCAAACTTGGAGGGCGCATACCTTCCATCCATCATGCGCTCGATAAGGCCCTCGAGTTCAAGCGAACCCAAGAGTTTGAGTACGCCGACAGCATCGAGCGAGACGAGCGCCGCGATGTCGTCGACCTTGAGCGGAGAGGCGATGAGCGCATGCATCACGGTCTGCTGTGTTGGATCCAGGTCGGCAATGCCGGGAGCATCGGGGCGCGAGTAGCGCAGGGTGCCGTAGATGCGTGAGATAGCCATCTCGATAGATTCCTCGTCGATGATGCAGCAGGCACCGTTCGCAATGAGGTAATTCGTGCCACGCGACTCGGGCGATAGGATCGACCCCGGCACGGCAAGAAGTTCTCGCCCCAAATCCATAGCAGCCTCGGCTGTAGAAAACGTCCCGGAAGGCATACCCGCCTCGGATACAAAGAGGGCTTGCGACAGGGCCGCGATCACGCGATTGCGGCGCGGAAAGGCAAACTTGCGCGGACCCATGCCCCACGGGGAGATCGACACGACCGCGCCGCCCGTATCGAGTGTGCGCGTGATGAGGCCAGCACTCGAGCGCGGATAGACCACGTCGGCGCCCGTCCCCAGCACCACGACGTGTTTGCCGCCGGCATTGACCGCAGCCCAACCCGAGGCCTGGTCACAACCGACCGCGCCGCCCGAAACTACCGTCACGCCCGCCTCGACCGCAACCTTTGCCGCAAGCTCTGCCACGGCAAGACCATACGGAGAGGCCTTGCGCGCGCCGATGAGGGAGAGCGC
>CATXML010000228.1 GCA_958372035.1 uncultured Collinsella sp.
AATGCTTTGAAGGTGATTGTCTTGTTCAGTATCGCCGCTTCGGTGATAAGGCCGCTTCCAAAATCTCGTGCGGTCTTTGCGCTGACGAGCTCTAGGAAGAAAAACCAGACATGTGCGCCGTCGCCCGATCTCGATCGCTCGACTGCGACATCGATTCCGTGGCTTTTTGCGACATGTCGAATGGCATTCGTCGCTTCTTTCCAATCGGCTCCGTCAAAATCGATGACCAGGACTTTCGTGTTACTGTCTTTATCGAGCACATATTGGCCTATAACGTCTCGAAGCCTATCGTCATTGCCTCTGAAATGGGCGATGATCGCGGCATCGCTCAACTCGGGGAAGACGCGGCTGCTGCATTCCGTGCATTTGACTCTCTGGTGGCTTGCTTTGGGGCAAATGCCTGACTTCCACTCATTTGCGCAGACGGGCGTATAGCCGATTCCTCCGTCTTTTCTGCGGTACCCATGAGCGTAGACATCTTTGCGGCCAGAAAAGAGATTGCGGAAGAGCTCGAGTTTGTCGCGCGCTGGGCTCGCACTGGTGACGATACCCTCGACCTGCGCCCGTCTATCGAAAGATGTGCCAGCTTTCTCCCATTCTTCCAGCGTTGTATAACGGATGTCTGGACCGCTGCTGCAGATAACGATTTGCTTGCGCGGATCTGAAGCGTGGACGACCGTTTTATTGAATTTGAATAAGGCGCTCCCGAAAAGGGCGTATTGATGCGTGCCGTTGCTCATTTGAAAGCCATTCTTATCAGCGTTCATTGGGATGAGGGTACGTCATTTCAGCTTTATGAGATACGCGACTTCGATTTTGGTTCGGTAATAGTGGGGTACCGATCCGTGAGTGGCAATCAGCCGGTGCCAAAACGTGCGGCGGCTGTTGTTAAAGGTTTTTGACGGCTATGGGGCGGGTTGGCGGCGTGGGGAGGGGTTTTCGAATGACCCCGTGGTCAAATAACGTCAAATGTGAGTACTGCTGTTAATGTAGTCTCATAACATTTGGCAAGAGTAGAATACCAATTCGACATTATTCTATATATCTAACCCACCAAACACGGCATTTTGAGCCTTGGCAAGGCGTGAAATTAATCGAAACGATCGATTCCGGCGAGATTTTGCTGCTACTAATTTGGTGGCAGTACTCATATTTGCCATTTTTTGTCCAGTGGGTACCGCGAGGGGGTCTGTTCGACTGGCCCAACGGCCCGGTGATGAGCGCCGGTATGATCAGCCCGCTCGATCCGGATCTAGTACACATTACCGACGACCTCAACGAAGCCGTCGACATCGTCCTAAGCGGGCTGATGTAGAGTAGCTAAAATGGGGCTAAAAAGGCTGGTCTGAAACGTTTGATACCAGTCTTTTTAGCCCCGTCCCAAATGAACTGCTTCTAAGTTGCGGTGGAATGGGGATTGATTTGCGGCTGATAAGTCAAAACAGTCCCTATTCCACCGCAAGTGGTAAAGGTGCCCCTAGTGGATGGGCTGGTAGCGGGGGCAGTAGCTGATGGCGATGGCATCGACGCCTACGTGGGTGGCGATGGTGCAGCCGATGGGGCCGGTGCCGGCGTCTACGTAGTCCTGGTCCGCGAGCGCCTCGTTGACAAGTTCCTGCTCCTCGGCGGCGCCGGTCGTGAGCACACGCACGCTTGAGCCCGGGTGCTCGTCCAAAAACGCGAGGCAATCTGCCATGGTGTTGGCGACGATGCGCTTGGCGCCGCGGCCCTTTTTGATGGCCTTGATCTCGCCCGATTTCCACTCCGGCGAAACGGCCAGGCGAATGTTGAGCATCTGCGTGAGCTGGCCGGCGAGCTTGGGCGCGCGGCCGTTCTTAACGAGGTTCTCGAGCGTGCGGGGAATCAGCAGCAGGTGGGCGTCGGGCAGGGCCGCGCGGATCTGCGCCTCGGTCTCGTCCAGGCTGCGGCCGTCCTCGCGCATAGCCAGCGCGTACTCCACCAGCAGGCCCTCGGCACCCGAGCCGGTGCGCGAGTCGATGCAGCGCACGTCGAGCTCGTGCGTTTCGGCCGTCAGGCTGGCGTTGGCATAGCAGGCGGACCACTCGCTGCACAGCGAGATAAAGATCGCGCTATCGTGGCCGTCGGCGAGCACGCGGTCAAAGAGCGCCTTGAACTCGCCGGCGCTCGGCTGCGAGGTGTGCGGCAGCTGCTCGGAGCCAGCCATGCGGGCGACGTACTCCCGGGCGGTGATCTGTACCTGGTCGAGCAGGTCCTCGCCCTCGATAATCACATGCAGCGGAATCACGTAAATGCCGAGCTCTTGGGCGCGGGCGGGGGGAGATGTCCGACGTGGAGTCGGTTATGATGGCAAAAGACATAATTGCACCTTTCGTTGGGGCGCTTGCGCGCCGCCTTCTGAGAGCAAAGTGCGACAAGTATAGTGGAGTCGTTCCACATTACTAGGTTCAATTGTTGAATAGTCAACAGTTTGAAGCGGTGGTGTGGAAATCATCAACTGGGGAAGAAGGGTGCCGATGGCGGCATTGCAACTTTGCGAGCGGCCGGTTGTGCTGTTCGATTTTGACGGCACGGTGGCCGATACGGGCCGGGCGGTGATGACCTCGACGCGCAAGACGCTGGCTGCGCGCGGGTTTTCGGAGGCGCAGATGGGTGATCTGCGCCGCATGATCGGGCCGCCCCTGTGGAAGAGCTTTCACGACTTTTACGGCTTTTCCCGCGAGGAGTCGCTTGTGGTGGCCGATGAGTACCGCGCCTTTTTTGATGAACTGGGACCGGAGGAGTATCCTGTGTTCAATGGGGTCCCCGAGCTGCTGGATGGGTTGGTCGCCCAAGGCAAACGTATGGCCGTGGCGACGTCGCGCATGGAGGCCAAGTGCATCGACATGGTGCGTGAGCTGGGGCTTTGCCAGTTCGAAGCCGTGGTTGGCATGAATCCTCCGCAGGGGCGCGAGACCAAGGCAGATTCGGTCCGCGATGCGCTGGCGGCGCTCGGCGCGACCGCCGACGATGCCGTGATGATCGGCGACCGCTTTAACGATGTGGAGGGCGCGCACGCGATGGGCGTGCCGTGCATCGGCATCTATTCGGGCGCGGCGGCGCCGGGCGAGCACGAGGCGGCGGGTGCCGATGCGGTGGTGCACTCGGTG
>CATXML010000229.1 GCA_958372035.1 uncultured Collinsella sp.
ATGCCGTCCTTGAGGATGATGTTTCCCGCATGCGGGTCGGCATGGAAAAAGCCGTCGTCGAGCACCTGCGTCGAATAGTCCTCGACAATCGCCGAACCGATCTTTTCCAGGTCATAGGCCTCGGCCACCAGGCGCTCGGGATCGGCAATCGAGATGCCGTCGATGTAGTCCATGACCACCACGTGCTCGGTGCAAAGGTCCAGGTAGGACTTGGGGCACGACACGCCATGCACGCTTTTGTGGAAGTCGTAGAAATCGTTGAGGTTTTTGGCCTCGGCCAAAAAGTTGGTCTCCTCGCGAAACGAGGTCCACAGCTCTTCGACCACGCCGTGCAGGTCAACAAACTGGTCGGTGTTGACGAACTTGGAAACGATACGCACCACCGAGCGGATGATGTCGATGTCCTGCGCCATGACCTGCTGCGCGCCAGGGCGCTGCACCTTAACGGCCACGTCCTCGCCCGTCACCAAGCGGGCGCGGTGCACCTGCGCGAGCGACGCGCTACCGAGCGGGTTGGGGTCGATCGCGTCGAACATCTGCCCCAAGCGCTGGCCGTATTCCTCTTCCAGACAGCGGAGCACTACCTCATACGGCACCGGCTCTACGTCGGAGCGCAGGCGACGCAGCTCGTCGCAAAACCGCTGCGGCAGAATCTCGGACCGGTTGGCCAGAATCTGCCCCATCTTGACGAACATGGGGCCGAGTTCCTCGAGCAGGCGGCGCAAACGAACCGGCGTGAGGTTATCCCACACGCGGTACTTTTTGACCAGGCGAACAATCTGCCCGATGCGTTCGCGACGACCCGCCGGCGTGAGCTGGTATTCTTCATCCGGCGCCATCGCGTCGGGCTCCTCGGGGACCATATCGACAGCGCGCGGCTTCTTGCGAGCGCCCGAGACGGCGGCATCGACCTCATCGACAACCGACGTCTCGTCACCCAAGGGATCTTGATTGTTGTAATCGGTGGTGGAATCTGCCATCTGCGCTGCTACTCGGCCTCTTCGGCGTCCTCTGCGTCGTCGGGCTCAACAGACTCGACGGGCACCGAGGTCACGTTGTCCTCGACCGAATCGACGATGTCGCGCACATGGGCCAAAAAGGCCGTGCGCTCGGGGGCGGTCATAACGCGGACGCGGGCCAGAATGAGCTCATCGAGCACGCGCTGTGCCGCGGTCTCGCCCTGCATGCCCAGGCGCTCGGTGAGGTCGGAAATGGTGCCGCCGGCCTGCTCGAACATGTCGGACACGCTGCGGGCGATATCGGGGGTGCCGGCGTCCTTGCGCACCTGCTCGCCCTTAGTATTGAGGTCGTCAAGGACCTTCTTGCCGCCCTCGACGGCAACGGCAGCGGCGCCGAAGCCCACGTTGATGGCACCGTTAACAAGCTGATCGAATTTCATAACCATGGTTGGCTCCAATCGTGAACAACTGCATTGGCGTTCTTGTACCCAAGATTGGGCGAACGACACAAAATCGTTTTATCGCCGGGATAGAAATCGAGCGGGGCAAATCCTTTGACGGCGTTTGTCCCGCTCGCTCGTTGCAAGGTTATCTTTACCTTACGTTGTCGTTCATCGCGAAGGAGTTCTTCATGGCACAGCTCGTGGTGTAGAGTACCTTGCCCAACAGAGCATCGGTCTCCACGCGCACGAGCTCGGCAAAGGCCTCGTTGGCGCAGGCGAGCTCGGCAGGCACCTCGGCCTCGGGCAGGGCGGCAACGGAGGCGTCAACGTCGTGAATCTGCTTGTGGCCCATGCCGCCGATCTTCTCCTGATAATCCTCGACGGCGCGACCGCACTCATGGAAGCGAGCATCGGCCAAGGCACCGATCAGGCGATTTGCCCAATAGAAATTCTCGGACGTCACGCGAGCCTGCGTGTCGGCATAGTACTCGGGCATGGTCTCGACATTAGCGTACAGCGGCACGAGCGCGTTAAACGAGTTGGAGCCAAACGCCATCCACTGTACGGCGCGATACGCCGGCTGTGCATAGGGGCGCAGCTGCAGCACGGCGAGCTGGCTGTTGCGGTTGATGCCGATGGGACGATAGGCGCCGCGCGTGGCGGGCGTGCCCTTGCTGCCGTAGCAGTCGTACTCCGTGCCCTGGTAGTGGCTCGAAAGCACGTACTTGATGTCCTCGATGGTCACCTTGCGCTCGGGCACGCGACTCCAGGGGATGTCGTCGCTCTCGGGCGTGTAGTCGGCGTCGGGACCGTCCCACACATCGCTGGGATTGAGGCAGCGCTGCATGTACCAGGCGCGCGGCGTGTTGTAGACGTGGTCGCTGTCGCTGTGCGAGCCAAAGGCCTCGCGCGGGTTAAAGACCGCGGCCGGGCCGTCGCCCTCGACGCCCAACGTCAGGTCCAGATGCCACTCGGCCATCCAGGAGCGCAGGTCGGCGGAGCACATGTGGTCGGCCTGGGCGCCCTCGGCGTCATCCAGGTCAAAGCTATCGATACCCAGCTGGTTGGGCATGGTCACATAGGCGTCATCGGGCACGCGCTTGGCGATCCAGTGGTGGCCGCCAATGGTCTCGAGCCACCAGATCTCGTCAACGTCGCTAAAGGCGATGCCGTTGTTCTCGTAGGTGCCGTAGCGCTCGAGCAGGTCGCCCAGGATACGCACGCCGTCGCGGGCGGACTTGGCATACGGCAGCACCAGGGTCACCATGTCCTCCTCGCCCAAACCACCGGGCTGCGCCGGAACATAGCCGTCCTCGCCCTCGTTGCCCTTGGCGGGCACGTAGTCCACGAGCGGATCGGCGCCGCGGACACGCTCGTTGGTGGTGAGCGTCTCGGTCGCGGACATGCCAACATTGAGCTCGTTGAAGCCGGCCTCGGCCCAAATGCCATGGCCCGGGACAACGTCGGGGACGCTTGTGTAACGCATGGGATTGTCGGGCAGCTCAACGGTCAGGTGGCTCAGGACGCTCGTGTAGACACGCGGCTGCTCGTCGGGGTGCACCACGCGCATGCGCTTGGGCTCAAACACCCCGTTGGACGAGTCCTCGTTGCGGGCAACCAGCGTCGACCCGTCGTAGCTTGCGTTTTTACCGACCAGAATCGTTGTGCACGGCATGCGCATCCTCCTTGAGCGAAGAAATCAAACGGCAAC
>CATXML010000230.1 GCA_958372035.1 uncultured Collinsella sp.
CCCAAGGTCTTTGCTTCGATGATCTCTGACGACGACATGCCCAACGGCGCCAACCTGGTCAACGCTATCGTTGCCTCCCTGGTGCTGTGCCTGCAGCTGGTTCCCATCGACGCCATCTCCAACGGCGTGTTCTGGATGCTCTTCGGCACCTCCGTCGTCTTCCTGCTGCTCACCTATATCCCGATGTTCCCGGCGTTCCTCAACCTTCGCAAGAACGACCCGAACCGTGAGCGCATCTTCACGTTCCCGTTTAAGGGCGCCATGATGAAGGTCATGCTCGCTATCCCTTGCATCGAGCTGATTCTGGCCATCGTTGCAACGCTGGTCCCGTTCTCCGCCGCCGAAATTGCCGACAAGGCCCCGATGATCGTTATCTTCATCGTGCTTCTCCTCATCGGCGAGGTCGTCCGCGTCGTCAGCGCCAAGGGTCGCGAGACCGAGTACAAGGGTCTTACCCCCGAGCTGGCTGCTCAGCGTCTCGCTGAAGAGGCCGCCGAGGCTGAGGAGAACTAGAGCGCCCGAATTCGGGGCTCCAACCCTCCTTGCGTACCAACGTGCGCTTCGTCGCGCTTCCGACTCCAGGCACGCTAGCCTCTTCGGGGGTCGTGCCCAAGCGACAAATTGTCTAGCCATTCCCTGGGGTGGGTGTGAGCGATAGCTCCGCAAACCACCGCCCGCCCCAATCTCTCTCCCGTATCCTTCGTGCGTTTGTCTCCGCGCACTTGGCTACGTCGCCGCTCGTCGGTGCGGCTCCGTGAAAACCGACATCGGGCGCCCCGACCTTTGCCGGGGGACGGGCGCCCACTATCTCTTGGTTTTAGGCTGCGGGTAACCCGCCCGCGGCAAACGATCGTTCGATTTGGAGGAAATCTTATGCGTACGATCACCGAGTCCGAGTCCACCCCCAAGGCCGACGGCTTCTTCATGCCCGCCGAGTTCGCCCCGCAGGATCGCGTGTGGATGGGCTGGCCCCACCGCACCGACACCTGGGCCCACGGCGCCAAGCCTGCTCAGAAGCAGTATGCCGCCATCGCCCGCGCCATCTCCGAGTTCACCCCGGTCTATATGTGCGCCAACCAGGTCGACTATGCCAACTGCAAGGCCGTCTTCGAGAACGACGAGAACGTCACCGTCATCGAGATGACCACCGACGACGCCTGGTTCCGCGACACCGCCGCCACCTACGTCATCAACGGCAAGGGCGAGAAGCGCGCCAACCACTGGCACTTCAACGCCTACGGCGGCCTCGTCGACGGCCTCTATTTCCCGTGGGACAAGGACGAGCAGATCGCCCTTAAGATGGCTGAGCTCTCCGGCTGCCGTCGCTATCGTCCCGACGACATGATCCTCGAGGGCGGCTCCATCACCGTCGACGGCGAGGGCACCCTTGTCGTTACCGACCAGTGCCTCCTGTCCCCCGGCCGCACCTGCTCTGCGGTGCTCGAGGAGGAAGAGGATCCCGAGTCCATCTGGCCCAAGTACCACAAGAAGTTCGAGCCCTGGAGCGAGGAGCTTCGCGAGTACATGAACGAGCACCTCAAGGATTACCTGGGTGTCGAGAAGGTCATCTGGGTCAAGGAGGGTATCGACCCCGAGGAGACCAACGGCCACATCGACGACGTCGCCACGTTCATTGCCCCGGGCGTCATGGCCTGCATCTGGACCGACGACCCCGAGTACCCGTTCTACGAGCAGTGCCACGCTGCCTACGAGACCCTCTCCAACGCCGTTGACGCCAAGGGCCGCAAGCTGAAGGTCTACAAGCTCTGCATGCCCGTGAACCCGCTGTTCATGGACCAGGCTTCCTGCGACACCATCGACGCCGACGAGAACGCCGAGCCGCGCGTCCCCGACGAGCCGCTGATCGCCTCCTACATGAACTACCTTGTCACCAACCACGGCGTTATCGTCCCGCAGTACGGCGACGAGAACGACCAGCTGGCCGTTGACACGCTCCAGAAGATCTATGACGAGGTCTGGGGCGAGGGCGTCTACAAGTGCGTCGGCGTTCAGTCCGAGCAGGTCGTCTTCGGCGGCGGAAACATCCACTGCATTACGCAGCAGGAGCCGTCCGCTTAATCGTCTGACTTTCCGAGGCACCCCATCTCGCCGCTCAAACCGTCGCTCGCGTACCAAAGTACGCTTCGCTCCTCTTTCGCGGCGACCTGGGGCACCTCGAAAACCCAGCCGATCAATCGGACGGTCGGTGAATCGGGCCATCTTGGGGCATTGATGGCTGATTTGCTTGATGTCTTGGTCGGTTGGGTTTTCTTTGGGCACTCCGTTGCCTCCACATCGGAGTGCCTTTTTTCTTTGATTGAATACGCGTTTGGCCAAGGATTTTTTGCGGGTTAGGCCAATTGTTCGCTTGAATTTCCCAGGTCAGACGCGTTTTCAATTGCCGAAAGTTTCCGGTCGTGAACGCGGCCGTTTTGATCGGAGTATCTATGTACCAGCGTATCGTCATCTACACGCGTCTGTTCCGCGAGCGTTGGTCCAACAACTGCATCCTCTCCTCTCTTTGGGATGGCACCTGTACCGGTGACGCGGCCTGCAACCCTACCTTGGGCTGCGCCTTCGGTACAGATGACATCCTTTTTGCTGTAGGGGGAGCGCGCCATGGCAGGTAAATAGTTCTCCCTGATCGAGGTTATCCTTTCGGTTATTTGCGTCGTGTTTACCATCGAGGCGGCGGCTCCGGCATCTGCCATGGGCAACGTGCAGTTCTTCTGGTGGATCTTCCTTATCATTACGTTTTTGCTCCCCTATGGCCTGGTGGTGGCCGAGCTGGGTACGGCGTTCGACTCCGAGGGCGGCCTGTACGATTGGGTTCGCTTGGGCCTGGGCGACCGTTGGGGCGCCCGTTGCTCTTGGTGCTACTGGGTTAACTTTCCGCTGTGGGTGGCAAGTATCGCCTGCATGTTCCCCAGTGTCATTAATGCGGTGTGGGGTATCGAGTTTTCACTCGGGATCCGAATTGCCATCGAGATTGCCTTTGTGTGGGGCGTCACGGTCATGGCAATGCAGCCGGTGGCGGAGGCCGATTGGGTTATGGACGGCGGCGCCGTCATCAAGGTGCTCATTACCGCTGTGGTGGGAATCGTCG
>CATXML010000231.1 GCA_958372035.1 uncultured Collinsella sp.
GACCGCGTTTTGGCGGAGAGCGCCGCCTGCCTCATGGATTGTTCGCGCGGTAAGGGTCGTCTGTTCCGCTCGACCGGACCGATGTTCGTGGCGCTTTTCGACGAATTCGATCCCGAAGAGACCGACGCGATCGCAAAGGAAATCGAGCGGTTCCTGGGCTCTCCCGTGCTCTTTGGCTCGTTTGAATATCAGCCGCCCCTTCGCGTGGCCACGCTTCATCTGGATACCGTCGACCGACAGCCCGTTTCCATTTTGAACGAGCTCAAAGTGTTGCTCGGGAAAGCCGTGCAGGTGCCAGGTACCAAACTGGATTAGCACCACGCCCGCACCGCCTCCCCCATCGTGCGATAATCCTCTGCAGAAGTCACCAACAGCAGAGGGAGTTTGTGATGAAGGTTCTTTTGGTCAATGGCAGCCCCAAGGCAAACGGCAACACCGCTCGCGCGCTCGCCGAAGTCGCCGAGCAACTTAAAGCCGAGGGCATCGACAGCGAGGTATTCCAACTGGGCGCCAAGCCCATCCGCGACTGCATCGGCTGCGGTCAGTGCGGCAAGCTTGGCGGTCGCTGCACCTTTGACGACGACGTGGTGAACGAGCTCATCGCTGCCGCCGAGCAGGCAGATGGCTTTGTCTTTGGCTCCCCCGTCTACTATGTGCATCCCAGCGGACGCATTCTCTCGGCACTCGACCGTGCATTCTATGCTGGCAGCAAGGCCTTTGCGCACAAGCCGGGCGCCGCTGTCGCCGTTGCCCGTCGCGGTGGCACGTCGACCACCTTCGATGTGCTCAACAAATACTTCACCATCAACCAGATGCCCGTGGTGGCATCCACCTACTGGAACAACGTCTTTGGCGCCATGCCGGGCGAGGCCGCCCAGGACGCCGAAGGCCTTGCCACCATGCGAAACATCGGCAAAAACATGGCCTGGCTCCTACGTTGCATCGAGGCGGGAAAGGCCGCCGGCATCGAAGCCCCCCAGGCCGATCGCGCTAGGACCAACTTCATCAGGTAGAACGGCGGAACATAGATATGAATATTCAAATTTTCGGGACTAAGAAGTCCTTCGATACCAAGAAGGCCCAGCGCTATTTTAAGGAGCGACGCATTAAGGTGCAGTTTATCGACCTTAAGGAAAAGGAGATGAGCAAGGGCGAGCTCACGAGCGTGATGCAGGCGGTCGGCGGCATCGACAAGCTGCTCAACCCCAAAGCCAAGGACGAGGAGACGCTCGCACTCATCCAGCACCTCACCCCCAGCCAGCGCTTTGATAAGCTGCTCGAGAACCAGCAGGTTCTGGCCGAGCCCATCGTGCGCAACGGCAAGAAGGCCACCGTCGGTTATTGCCCCGATGTGTGGGGAGCCTGGGAGTAGCCTGTGTTATTTGCCGGCGCGTGGGTATAAGAGCAGGCGTTTGGCATAAGATTTAACTGTAAGCCATGTCTAACAAAGGAGGGCACATGCCCAACAGACCCGTGAAGATCATCATGCTTACCGGATACCTCGGTGCCGGCAAGACCACACTGCTCAACCACATCCTCGCTAACGACGGCGGCATCCGCGCCGCCGTGATCGTCAACGATATCGGCGAGATCAACGTCGACGCCAGCCTTATCGCCGACGGCGGCCTTTCCGAGACCGACGACCTCATCCCGCTCACCAACGGCTGCATCTGCTGCACGCTTTCGGACGATCTGGCCAACCAGCTGCAGGGCATCGCCGATTCGGGCAAGTTCGACTACATCATCATCGAGGCCTCGGGTATTTGCGAGCCCATCCCCATCGCCTACACCATCTCGAGCTTCTGCGACGAGGCCAAGGTGGGCGGCGAGCCCAAGCTCGCGCTCGACAACATCGTGGCCGTGGTCGACTGCGCCCGCATGTACGACGAGTTCAACGGCGGTCGCGACCTGCTAGCCGAGGATATCGACGAGGACGACATCGAGAGCCTGCTCATCCAGCAGATCGAGTTTTGCTCCACGCTGATTCTTAATAAGACTGACACCGTCACCCCCGAGCAGATCGCAGAGCTTAAGGCCATCGTGCGCAGCCTGCAGAAGGACGCCGTGATTGTCGAGGCTCAAAACGGCGAGGTCCCCATGGAGGAGCTGCTCGACACCGGCCGCTTCGACTTTATGCGCGCCTACAACTCCGCCGCCTGGATCGAGGCCATGGAGCATCCCGAGGAGCACGACGACCCCGAGGTGCTCGAGTACGACATCGAGACCTTTGTGTACTCGCGCCGCAAGCCGTTTGACCTGCAGAAGTTCACCGATTTTGTTGAGCAAGAGTGGCCCGACGAGGTCATCCGCGTCAAGGGTCCGCTGTGGCAGACCGGCGATCCGGACATGTGCTACATGTTTGAGCAGGCCGGCCACCAGATGCGCCTGATGGAGAACGGTCTGTTCGTTGACTCCGCGCCCGAGGGCGAGAAGCAGAAGATCATCGACGAGAATCCCGAAATCATGCAGATTTGGGACGACGAGACGGGCGACCGCATGACGAGCCTGTGCATCATCGGCCGTCACATGGACAAGGAGGCGCTCATCGCCGCCCTCGATGCCTGCCTGACCGACTGGCACCGCGCCTAGGCTATCGAAGCGGGCGTTTTCCGCCCACGTAACCGCCAAACCACCACGAAGGCGCCTGTCCCCTTCGTGGTGGTTTTTCATTCTGAGCCAAGGAGATTCATGTTCAATATCGTGCTGTACGCACCCGAGATTCCGGCCAATACGGGCAACATCGGCCGTACCTGCGTGGTTACCGGCGCCCGCCTGCATCTGGTGGAGCCGCTGGGCTTTTCGCTCGACGACAAGACGGTGCGCCGCGCCGGCTTGGGCTACTGGCAAAACTTGGACGTGACGACATATGCCGGCTGGGAGGATTTCCTTGCGCGCAACGACCTCTCCCCCGCCGACGAGCGCCTGCATCTGCTGACCAAAAAGGCACGCCGCACCCATGCGCAGAGTACCTACCGCGATGGCGACTACTTGGTCTTTGGCAGCGAGAGCTCGGGCATTCCCGAGGAGTTGCTCGCCGCGGCGCCCGAGCGCTGCGAGCGCATCCCGATGCTGCGCGATTGCGCCTC
>CATXML010000232.1 GCA_958372035.1 uncultured Collinsella sp.
TCGTTTAAGGATTCGACTGGTTCGGGTCTGGGCGATATCGCGGGCGTTACCCAGCAGATGGACTATCTTGAGCGGCTAGGTATCGAGGCCATCTGGCTGAGTCCGTTTTACCCATCGCCTCTTGTCGATGGCGGCTATGATGTGGCGGACTACTGCGATGTCGACCAACGTCTCGGCTCGCTTGACGACTTCGATGACATGATCGCCGCGGCTCACGCGCGCGGCATCAAGGTCATCGTCGACATCGTACCCAACCATTCGTCCAACCAGCACCCCTGGTTCAAAGCCGCTCTTGCCGCCGGCCCCGGATCGCCCGAGCGCGCCCGCTATATCTTCCGTGATGGTCGCGGCGAGCATGGCGAGCTGCCTCCCACCAATTGGAATGCCAACTTTGGCGGCCCCGCCTGGACGCGTGTTGCGGACGGTCAGTGGTATCTGCACATGTTTACGCCCGAGCAGCCGGACTTTGACTGGTCATGCCCCGAGGTTCGCGCGTTCTTTTGCGACGTCCTGGCGTTTTGGAGCGATCGAGGCGTCGATGGCTTTCGCATTGATGTGGCGCACGGTCTCGCCAAGGATCTCGACCGCGATGATCTCGACCAGTGGCATCTCGCCGAGGGCGATGACATGGTTGACGACGGCACCCATCCGCTGTGGGATCGCAACGAGGTTCACGAGATCTATCGCGAGTGGCGCCGCGTGTTCGACCGCTATAATCCGCCGCGCAGCGCTGTTGCCGAGGCGTGGGTGCTGCCCGAGCGCCAGTATCTCTACGCGCGCCCCAGCGAGCTTGGCCAGACATTTAACTTTGAGTTCGCCAAGGCCACTTGGACCTATGATGACATGCACGCTGCAATCGAGGAGGGCTTGAAGGCGGCCATCGAATCCGATTCCGCCTCGACCTGGGTACTCTCCAACCACGACGTGCCGCGCGTGGCGACGCGCTATGCCCTGCCGCAAATCAAGGCGACGCGCTACCACCAGATTGCGCTTGACTGGCTCTTACGCGACGGGTCGTCTTATGACGAGGACCGTGAACTCGGCGAGCGCCGCGCGCGGGCGGCCCTTTTGCTTGAGCTGGCGCTTCCGGGCTCGGCATACGTGTATCAGGGTGAGGAGCTCGGCCTTTTTGAGGTGGCCGATATCCCGTGGGCCGCACTCGAAGATCCTACTGCGACCAATACGCACGGACCGAAGCGCGAGAAGGGGCGCGACGGCTGCCGTGTGCCCCTGCCGTGGGTGGCAGCGGACGATCCCACGCAGGGCGGATCGTTTGGGTTTTCACCGGCGGACGCCGATGCGGCGCCCCATCTGCCGCAGCCTGCATGGTTTTCCGATTACGCTGCCGATAGGGAAGAAGCGGACCCGACATCGATGCTTGCGCTCTATCGTGACGCCCTCTGGCTGCGGCGCAAGCTGCGCGGGTGCGCCAACGATCTTGCGTGGCTCGATCTTGACGGGCGCACCGGCCTTGCGGATGGTGCCGAGGGCGCTGAGGGCGGCGTCATCGCCTATCGCCGCGACAACGGCTGGGCGTGTGTGACGAACTTCGGTGCAGCACCCGTGGAGCTGCCGGCGGGCAAGGTCCTGCTCACCTCATCACCGCTTGCAGACGGCAGACTTGCGCAGGACAGCTCTGCCTGGATCATGCTCGCTGAGTTGTAGGGGGCCTCTTGCGGCGAGTTTGCGTTTGCCCGCGCTTTCCATGGTGGCTGATGTCTTCGCGAGGTTCGAGAGGGCGTCGCAAAACTTTTCAAAAAAAGTTCTTGCATAGGATGCGGGTATCACGTAAGATTAATCATCGTAAGCG
This sequence comes from uncultured Collinsella sp., assembly GCA_958372035.1. Taxonomy (GTDB): domain Bacteria; phylum Actinomycetota; class Coriobacteriia; order Coriobacteriales; family Coriobacteriaceae; genus Collinsella. Next base: position 1,811 of record CATXML010000232.1, read on the forward strand.
GACATGGCTCAGTTGGTAGAGCACAACCTTGCCAAGGTTGGGGTCGCGGGTTCGAGCCCCGTTGTCCGCTCCATTTGGGCGTTTAGCTCAGGGGGAGAGCGCTTCCCTGACACGGAAGAGGTCAGAAGTTCAAATCTTCTAACGCCCACCAAATGTTCGCAGCCCAGAGGCTTAGCCTCTGGGCTGTTTTGTTTTGCTCGCCAAATGGGTTGCCAAATACGTCACCAAATTTCGAGTTTTTTGATCTTCTGGGATGCTTCTCAGTAGTCATCCGAGAAAACTCTCATCTTCTCTGTTTGCATACACATATCTTTCAAGGATTCGTGCCGCGGTTACATGGGGCTCGGCAAGGCACGACCGCAACATGTTGGTCAAGCATAATCTTTTGGATTCTTTTGGCGTGAGCGGCTTGGTTTTGGTAGGATTTGTCAGCGGCTTGACTAAGGGGGTTTTATAACTGCCATGCAGGTAGCCGTGTTGGTAACGTTTTACCGACTTGCCAAGAACCCCTCATAATTAATGCGTCTGCAAAATGACCAATTGCTTTGACCTGCTGAAACACTATATGTTGTGTTTGAACTAAAAAAAGAATACAGGATATAGATGCCTCTTTGTCGTATGATAGATGGCGGACAGAGAACGAGGACCTTATTTGCCCCATTTGGATAGATCTTTGAGCCGCTTGATCGGCCGCGAGGATTGTCCGCATGAGGACCTATGGTTTATCGAGAACACAGATTGCGCGACGGCGCCGCAAGACAGGGGCAAGCCCTGCCGGGCATCGTTTGGCTCTGAAGCGCAATGAGACTACGACGCGAAAGAGGCAAGAGGATGAAGATCATCAAGCGCAGCGGCACCGAGGTTGTCTTTGACATCGATAAGATCGTCAATGCGATTCGCGCCGCAAACTTGGAGGTCGAGGAGAGCTCTCGTCTAACCGACCGCCAGGTGGTTTATGCGGCGCAAAACGTCGCCGAGGCATGCGAGAACGCGGGCCACACCGTTTCGGTCGAGGAGATCCAGGATTTGGTCGAGGACGAGATCATGCGTCTCGACTGCTACGAGGTCGCCCGCCACTACATCATCTATCGCTATGTCCAGAGCCTGAAGCGCCAGAAGAACACGACCGACGACAAGATTCTGTCGCTGATCGAGTGCAATAACGAAGAGGTCAAGCAGGAGAACTCTAACAAGAACCCGACCGTCAACTCCGTTCAGCGCGACTACATGGCCGGCGAGATTTCCAAGGACCT
>CATXML010000233.1 GCA_958372035.1 uncultured Collinsella sp.
CGTGAATTCGACATTATGCGTCCGCGTCGTCTGGGCGAGAAGTCCCTGGTCATCGCTTGCAGCCACAGCGGCAATACCCCCGAGGTCGTCGAGGGCTGCGAGATTGCCCTTGCTGCTGGCGCTACGGTGATCGCCCAGACCGACAACGCTGGATCCAAGATTGACTCCGGCAAGTGGACCACGTGGGTCTACCCATGGGGCGAGGGCGTGCCGCAGGCCGAGGTCCCCGCTGGCATTTCGCTGTTGCTTGCGGCAGAGCTGCTCGATCAGCAGGAGGGCTACGCCGATCTTGCCGATATGTATGCCGGTATCGCCGAGATGGATAAGATTCTTCCCCCGGCACGCGAGAAGGTAAATGCCGAGCTGGGCGATCGCTTTGCCAAGCTTTGCCAGGAGCACGAGTTCTTCTATATTCTGGGCAGCGGTCCCAACTTTAGCCAGACCTACGGTTTCGCTATCTGCTCTCTTATGGAGATGCAGTGGCAGCACTGCAGCTACATTCACTCTGCCGAGTACTTCCATGGCCCCTTCGAGGCTACTCAGGATGGCGTTTTTTACTTCCTGCAGATGGGCTCCAGCGAGTGCCGTGCTATGGACGAGCGCGCCCTGGCGTTCCTTAAGACGCATACCGATACGCTGATGGTGCTCGATGCCAAGGAGTACGGTATGGAAGCCGTGCCGGCGAGTGTCCGTGCCTATCTGGACCCGGTGCTGTTCTACGCCATGAACTGCGAGCTGCGTGCTGCACGCGGCAAGGTGTTTGATCACGATCCCGATTTCCGTCGCTATATGGGTGTTGTCGAGTACTAGAAGGGACAAAGGCCATGGCATTTAACGTTAACGCGCTCGGATTTGGCGACAACGTCGTCGATCGCTACGAGCATATCCACACCATGTATCCTGGCGGCAACGCGGTGAACTTCGCCGTTTATGCCAAGAAATGCGGTGCCGCACGCTCCGCATACATGGGCATTTTTGGCAATGACGCCGCTGCCGAGCATGTCATTGCAAGCCTCGAGGATGAGGGTATCGAGCTTGATAAGTGCGAGCAGATGATTGGCGAGAACGGAGCGGCTCGCGTGACCGTCGTTGACGGTGACCGTGTCTTCCTTGGCTCCAACGAGGGCGGTATCCGTGGCGATGCGCGCTATGTCCTCGATCGCTTTGACCTTTCGTACATGAAGCAGTTCGATGTGGTTCATTCGGGCAACTATTGCTTTACCGAGCGCGAGCTGCCCAAACTGAAGGCTGCGGGCGTCACGGTCTCTTTTGACTTTTCGGACGACTCCACCGACGAGTACTACGAGCAGATTGCGCCCTACGTCGATTTCGCTTTCTTTAGTGCGGCGGATGCCGCGAGCGAGGACGAGATCCGCGAGCGTCTGGCATGGGTGAAGGGCTTGGGTCCGCGTTTTGTGTCGGCTACGGCGGGCGCCGAGGGCTGCATTGCTTACGACGGCGAGCGTTATTACCGCCAGCTGGCTAAACCGGTAACGGACATGAAGGACACCATGGGGGCGGGCGACTCGTTCCTCACCTCGTTTTTGATGTGCTATCTCGATTCCGCCAAGCGTGGTGAGGATGGCGCCGAGGCCATCGAGCGCGCGCTCGACTTTGCTGCCGGGTTTGCCTCGACCGTGTGCGGCATGGAAGGTTCTTGGGGCCACGGAGCACCAATCGTCGAATAGCTTAAGAAAGCGTACGGCGGTCTGGCTATGAGGCTTTGGACAGCCGATGCAAAACAATAAGCGAAACGCGAAAAGGGGGCTCGCCATGTGGTGGGTCCCCTTTTGAACATTGGAGAAGACCATGGGTATTAAAGCGTGCGCAGCTGGTTTTTGCTGTGCGGACGTCTATCAAAACATCGGCGTGTTCTATCCGACTGGTAATGGCATTGACTGGGGTATCCATCTTGCACGAATGGGAGTTTCGGTATCCGCCGTGTCGGTTGTCGGCAAGGACGAGTACGGAGACAAGATGAGGGAGGCGCTGGCCGCTGAGGGGTTCGATATCTCACATCTGCGGGTGGAGGATGGCGACACCTCGGTGATGCTCATGGCGTTGAAAGACGGCGTCGATCGCGTGCATCTCGAGGCAATCGATGGCGTAATGGAGGCATATCGACCGAATGAAGATGACCGGGCGTTTATCCTAGAACATGACATCATTCACACCGACCTGTTTGGCAATTGTTTGGACCTCCTGCCCGAATGGCATGATGCGGGCAAGACGGTGGTTATGGACTTCTCGGTGTTCAGCCAGGATCCCGAATATGCCTGCGAGAACCATTTTCCCTACGTTGACTATGCGTTCATGTCGTTTGAAGAGGACACTCCGGAGCTGCGTGATTGGGTACGTCACGTACAGGAGCTGGGACCGCGGGTGGCAGTTGCCACGCTTGGTGAGAAGGGAAGCATTGCCTATGACGGTGAGCGCTTCTATGAGTGCGGGATCGTGCCGGCGGAGAAGGTTGTTAACACCGTGGGTGCCGGCGACTCGTATATCGCCGGGTTTACCAAGGGCGTGATCGATGGCCTTGATATTCCGGCGTGTATGAAGGCGGGCGCCGAGCTTTCGTCCCGCGTCATCGGCTCTTTTGAGCCGTACTAGGGTCAAATGCTTGGAAAGGAGTGCGAAATGGTTATCGACATGTTGGTCCAGCCCATGCTCTACGGCGAGATCTATACGCCGGGTGATGAGCCTGATGGATTCGGTTTTTGGTCACGAGAATTTGGTATGGGGCATATGGGCCCCATGGATTGGGATGAGCTTCAAGTCGAGATGGACGTCTGCGATGTGCAGAAGAGCGTGCTCATGCCGCTCGATGTAACCACGGCATGCGGAGGGCACTTTGGCACCAATGACCAGATTGCCATGCTGGTTGCCGCACATCCCGATCGTCTGTGGGGATTTGCGAGCGTAGACCCGCAGGTGAGCGGTGCCGCAGACGAATTGGAGCGCGCCTTTACCGAGTTGGGGGCAAAGGGGCTTTGCCTGCATCCGGCAAAGCAGGGTTTTGCTCCCGATGATGCCGTGGCCGAGCCGCTTTACGAGCTGT
>CATXML010000234.1 GCA_958372035.1 uncultured Collinsella sp.
ACGCTGCAAACCCGCCAGAGCGGCAATCTGCCTTTCAACTTCGGCGGCATGACCAAAAGGTCAATGCCGCCTCGTTTCAAGGCACCTTGCTCGCTCTGGCGGGCTTTCGCTGACATTGCCAAAACATCGGGGTAGCCATTGTGGTCATTGGGGACAGACTTAAATGACTACCTATAAAACGAGCGTGGATAATCTCCCGTTTTTGGCTTGGTGACGGGCCCAAAGTGGGAGATTATCCACGCTCATCCGGAAAGTGTCCAAAAATCCACGCTCGTTCCCTTCGGATTGCATCGCCCGTGGCCGGCAGCCGTGCGGCACCGGTCCGCGTGGCGGCGTATAATCGGCGGCAGATGACTTGGACGTTAGGAAACCATGACCGATAGCATGCAGCAGATGGCGCTCGACACGCTCGGCGCCTATTTTGGCTACACCTCGTTTCGCCCGGGGCAGGACCGCATGGTCGATGCGATCCTTGCCGGCCGCGATGCACTCGGCGTTATGCCCACAGGTGCCGGCAAGTCCATTTGCTACCAGGTGCCTGCGCTCATGCTGCCCGGCATCACCTTTGTGGTGAGTCCGCTGCTGTCGCTTATGGAGGACCAGACCCGCGCACTGCTCGCGGCGGGCGCGCGCCCCAGCTATCTCAACTCCAGCCTTACGCCGGCTCAGCAAAATACCGTGCTCAAGCGGGCGCGCGAGGGTCGCTACCAGCTTATGTATGTGGCACCTGAGCGCCTGCTCGAGCCGCGTTTTCTGGCCTTTGCGCAGGAAGCTGCGGCCGAAGGCGGCATCGGCGTTCCGCTCGTGGCCATTGACGAGGCCCACTGCGTGAGCCAATGGGGTCAGGATTTCCGCCCCGCCTACCTGCAGATTCGCGAGTTTATCGATTCCCTGCCGCAGCGCCCCATCGTGGCGGCCTTTACCGCTACGGCGACCGAGCGCGTGCGCGCCGATATCCAGCAGATGCTCGGCCTGCAAAACCCAGCGACCGTGGTGACGGGCTTTGATCGCAAGAACCTCTACTTTGGTTGCGAGGAGATGGGCGACAAGGCCAAGACCGCCTGGGTGCGCGACTATGTGATCGCGCATTCGAGCGAGAGCGGCATCGTGTATTGCTCGACCCGCAAGACCGTCGATGTGCTGGCAGGCGAGCTTGCTGAGGCGTTGGGTCCCAGCGGCATTCGCGTGGGCCGCTACCATGCCGGCATGGGCAACGACGCCCGCCGCCAAAGCCAGCGCGCCTTTATCGACGACGATATTCAGGTGATGGTTGCCACCAACGCCTTTGGCATGGGCATCGACAAGCCCAACGTGCGCTACGTCATCCATAACAACGTGCCCGAGAGCATCGAGGCCTACTATCAGGAGGCGGGCCGCGCCGGCCGCGATGGCGATCCGGCCAGCTGCCACCTGCTGTGGAACGGCAACGATTTTCGCATGCGCCGCTTTTTGATCGACCGCGGCGACGCGGCCGACGAGACGCTCGACGACGAGCAGCGCGCGTGGGCGCTCCAGAACCGATATCGCCTGCTCAGTCAGATGGAAGGCTACTGCAATACCACCGGCTGCCTGCGCGAATACATGCTGCGCTACTTTGGCGACGAGGCCGCGGCCGAGCATGCTGCTTCGGCTGGTGCGGGCGCCACCGCCACGGACGACGCCGAGGGCTGCGGCAACTGCAGCAACTGCCTCACGCAGTTCGAGGTCGAGGACGTCACCGATATGGCCCGCGCCACCGTGCGCTATGTGGCCACGCGTCCCATGCGCTTTGGCAAGTCGCTCATCGCCGATGTGCTTCACGGCGGCAACACCGAGCGCATCCGCCAGATGCATCTGGACGAGGATCGCGGCTATGGTGAGCTGTCGAGCGAATCGGTCGGGCGCATCAAGGACATCATCGGCCAGCTGTGCGGCCGCGGTTATTTGGTCACCTCGCAGGGGCAGTACCCGGTCGTGGGCCTGGGCCCGCGTGCCGGCGAGGTCGAGGACGAGGCGTTTGCCTTTACCGTTAAGCGTCGCGCATCCAAGCGCAAAGCCTCGGCCAGCGCCCGCCGTGCGGTGGATCTGCTGCGCGAGGAGGCCGAGCTGGATCAGCGCCCGCGCGTGGGCGACGATGCCGAGCTGTTCGAGCGCCTGCGTACCCTGCGCAAGGAAATCTCGACCGAGCTCGAGATGGCGCCGTACATGGTCTTTTCCGACAAGGCCCTGCGCGGCCTGTGCCGCCTGCGCCCGCAGACGCGCGACGAGCTGATTCAGGTCAACGGCATTGGCGAGAAAAAGGCCGACGCCTTTGGCGAGCAGTTTATGGCGGCGATTGAAGAGTTTGAATCCGAGCATGCGCGGGATGGAGCGTAACGATGGCAACCGACGATAAAACCGACCGCGCTCGCGTATCCGCCGTACCGCTGTACCAGCAGGTCATGGACGACCTGAAGGGCGAGATCGCGCGCGGCGTGTATGCGGCCGGCTCGCGCATTCCTTCCGAGATGGAGCTCGCGAAGTCTTACGGCGTGGGACGCATCACCGTGCGCCGCGCCATCGAGGAGCTGTCGCGCGCGGGATATCTCAACCGACAGCAGGGGAGGGGCACCTTTGTGTGCGCTCCCAAGCTCAAGCGCAAGATTGTCCAGAAAGGCGACGTCCAGAGCTTTACTGAGGGTTGTGCCGCCAACGATATGGTGGCCGGGGCGCGCCTGGTGTCGCGCACGGTGGTCGCGGCGACGCGCGAGGACGCGGCGTTTTTTGGCGTGGAGCCCGGCTGCGAACTCATCGTGGTCGAGCGCGTGCGCACGGCCGACGGCATCCCCGTCATGCTCGAGAACAACGCCTTTGTGCTCGCCGACCATCCCTATCTGCAGACGCTGGCCGATAAGGACCTCACCGATAACTCAATCTTTGCGCTCGTTGCCGAGCATTCGGGTCGCGCGCCGCTCAAGTCCGACCCCTGCACCGTGGAGATTGCGCTGGCGGATGCCCAGGCGGCCCCGCTGCTGGAGGTGCCGGTCGGCGAGCCGCTCTTCTATATGGAGGCGTACTTTACCGATG
>CATXML010000235.1 GCA_958372035.1 uncultured Collinsella sp.
TGACGCCATTTAGGTATCAGGCCGAGGGCAAGAAGCAGCCGGTGCGTCCGTGCCTCACCAATGCACTGCCCAACCGCGCCGGCGGCCTGACGGTTCTGTGCGACATGGGCGCCAACCCCGATGTCGAGGTCGACGACATGGTGCGTTTTGCCCAGATGGGTAGCGCCTATGCGCGCGTCGTCTTGGGCATTGAGCATCCCCGCGTCGGTCTGCTTGCCAACGGCACCGAGGACGAGAAGGGCTCCAACTTCACCAAGTCGTGCTTCCCGGCCATGAAGGCCGCTGTTCCCGGTTTTGTGGGCAACTGCGAGGGCACCGATCTTACGTCGGGCAATTTTGACGTCGTGGTCGCCGACGGCATGTCGGGCAACATCGCACTCAAGGCCACCGAGGGCGCTGCCAAGTTTTTGCTACAGGAGCTCAAGGGTGTCTTTATGTCTTCGCTCGGCACCAAGATTGCCGCGCTGCTCATAAAAAAGCAGATGCGCGAGATCAAGGTAAAGCTCTCGGGTGATGCTAAGGGTGGCGCCATTCTGCTGGGCCTGCGTGGCGTAGTTCTGATCGGCCATGGTGCCACCTCAGTCGAGGCCGTCAAAAACGGTACGCTCGCCGCGGCGGAGGCCGTGCGCGCCGGGCTTGTCGAGAACGTCGCCAACTCTATGGACGGCATCGTTTTGTAGGAGCGAGTTAGGGCGCTGTTATGTGCCTCGCGGCCTGCGTCGTGGGGTAGAATCAAAACCGACTCTTGGCGCTGCGCTTGCGGCGCCAGCGCGTTAATGTTCACGCAATACGAGAGGATGCGCTATGGACCGCTCCGAAATCTTCGATAAGATCGCCGAAGTTGCCGCCGATGTGCTGGGTGTCGACGTTGCCGAGATTAGCGACGAGACCACCTTCGACGATCTCGATGCCGATTCGCTCGAGCGTCTGCAGCTGGTGACGGCCATCGAGGACGAGTTCGACCTCGAGATCGATGACGAGACCCTGCTGTCGCTCAACTCTGTCGCCGACGCTGTCGACGCTATTGAAAACGCCAAGGAGGCCTAAGTCTTGGCTTTATCTCAACGACTCGCGCGCGCCCAGGAAATCCTGGGCCACGAGTTCAATAACAAGGTGCTGCTGCGCGCGGCGCTCACGCACCCCTCTGCCGTGGAAGGTCAGCCCGTCTCGGCGAGCTATGAGCGCCTTGAGTTTTTGGGCGATTCCATTTTGGGCGCCGTGGTTGCCCGCTCGCTCTTTGAATCCTATCCGGAGTTTGACGAGGGCAAGCTTACGCGCCTGAAGGTGTCCCTTGTCTCGGGTGCCACGCTGTCCGAGGTGTCCCATGAGCTGGGCATCGACGACATCATCATCTTTGGTGCCTCCGAGACCGGTACCGGCGCGCGCGGCCTGCACTCGGCGCTCGAGAACGTCTACGAGTCGCTCGTGGGCGCGCTGTATCTGGATGCTGGCTGGGATGCGGCGGTGGAGTTCATTCACCGTACGCTTAAGCCGCACCTGGCCTCCGAGCGTGCCGAGCACCCCGCGAACCCCAAGTCGTTCTTGCAGGAGTGCGTGCAGGCCGACGGCCACGAGCCTCCGGCGTACAAGCTCGTTGGCTCTGAGGGCCCGGCGCATGCACCGACCTTTACCGCCGTGGTTCTCATCGACGGTATTCGCCAGGGCCGCGGCACCGGTTCCTCCAAGAAGGAGGCCGAGGGGGCCGCTGCGCTCGAGGCACTCGACCGCATGGGTTACACCACCAACGGCGTGATTCTCAACAAGAAGCCTGTTTAAGCGAGGAACCGTGTATCTCAAGTCCCTCACGCTCAAAGGGTTCAAGTCGTTTGCCGACCGCGCCCACATGACGTTTGAGCCGGGCCTAACCGTCATCGTCGGTCCCAACGGCTCGGGAAAATCGAACATCTCCGACTCGATTCTGTGGGTCCTGGGTGAGCAGAGCGCCAAGCAGCTGCGCGGCCAGGCCATGGAGGACGTCATCTTCTCGGGCTCGTCGGCGCGTAAGCCGGTGGGTGTCGCCGAGGTTACGCTGGTGCTCGATAACTCGGACCATATGCTGCCCGTCGACTTTGACGAGGTCGCCATCACCCGTCGTATGTATCGCTCGGGCGAAAGCGAGTACCTCATCAACTCGAGTCCGTGCCGCCTGATGGACATTCAGGACATCCTGCACGATTCGGGTTTGGGCAAGGATACGCATTCCATCATCAGCCAGGGCAAGCTCGACGCCATTTTGCAGAGCCGCCCCGAGGAGCGCCGTGCCCTCATTGAGGAGGCCGCCGGCATCTCCAAGCACAAGCGTCGCAAGGAACGTGCGCTCAAAAAGATTAAATCGATGGACGAGCACCTGACCCGTGCCCGCGATATCAACAAGGAAATCGCCCGTCAGCTGCGGCCGCTGGAGCGTCAGGTCGATCGCGCGCGCAAGTACAAAGAGCTGTCCTCGCGCGCGAACGAGCTTACGCAGATGCTGGCCGTCGACGAGCTTCGTTCGCTGCAGTCGCAGTGGAACGACCTGGAAAGCCGCTCCAAGGAGGGCGCTGCCGAGCTTGAGCTTGCGCAATACCGCTTAGGTGAAAAGGAGCGCGAGCTCGAGAAGCTCCAAGTTATGCTCGAGGAAAAGGGCCTATTTGTGGGCGACTTGGGCGAGCAGCGCCGCCATATGCAAGACGTGGTCGGCCGCATTAACTCCGATATGCGCCTGCTCGAGGAAAGGGGCCACAACATGGTGTCGCGCCTGTCCGACATGCGTGGCCAGATCTCGAGCTCCGAGCATCAGCGTCGTCGCGTGGTCGAGGAGCTCGAGGACGCGCGTGCACAGCTTGAGGAAGTGACCGGCGCGCACATGCAGGCCCAGGAGGACGTTGACGCCGCTGGTCCTGCCGCCGCTGAGCTCCACGAGCGGCGCGTGGCGCTCGACAATCAGATTTCGCAGCTTACGCGTGAGCAACGCGATGTGCAGCGTGTGGCCGATAACGCGGCGCTCGAACTCGCCAAGGTGAAGGACTCGCTGAGCAACGCCGAGGTCGAGGACAACATGTATG
>CATXML010000236.1 GCA_958372035.1 uncultured Collinsella sp.
ATCGAAGTTAACGAGCGTGTCGATATGATCGAGCTCTTCTCGTGGAATACCAAGCGCAACCAGATAGTCGGTAACGACCCCAACTGCCGTTGAAGCCCTCAGCCCCTTGGCATCGAGCCCCAATTCGGACAGGCCCGCAGTTGGCTCCGCCTCGTTAGCAAGCGAGTCCTCATCGTATAGGCTGCTTGCTCGCGAGAGCGGCTCGGACGGGCGCGCCACGTTGTGGTACAACCAGGCAGTCTTATGGGACAGGACGATCGGCAGGTCCATGAGCCCTCCAATGGAGTCGGATAACCAACCTTATTCCCCTGCCCACGGATCCGCACACCTTCGCGCGCAAGAAAGCGATTCCACCCGATCGAGTGGCAGAAAAACCATCACAACATTCGATGCTTTCCCCGATTTTGGCAAAAAACGGCGAATGTTGTGATGGTTCGAGGCGAGGTGAGGAGCATGGAGGGGTCAAAGCATCGTGCTTGGAGCGTGACTTTTTTCGCCCCGTCGTCGTCACAAACCTTGACTCTACAATCGTTGTAGGGTTTTCACTACACTGGTAGCTAAACGAACCAATCCAGAAAGTGCCCCGCCCATGGAACACGACCTCACACGCGGAAATGTCCTCAAGACCATCGCGGTCTTCGCCCTGCCCTATATGCTCTCGTACTTTTTGCAGATGCTCTACGGCATGGCCGACCTGTACATGATGGGACAGTTTAGCGGCGCCGCCGGCATCACCGCCGTGGGCAACGGCGCGCAGACGCTCTATATCATTACCGTGACGCTCGTGGGCCTGGCCATGGGAACGACGGTCATCGTCGGCCACGCCGTGGGTTCGCGCCGCTTCGACCGCGCCGAGACCGCCATCGGCAACACCATCACGCTCTTTATGGGCGTCTCGGTGGTGCTGGCCGCCGTCCTGCTCGCACTGTGCCCGCAGATCGTGGCACTCATTGGCACGCCGGCCGAGGCGGTCGAAGGCACCGCTGCCTACCTGCGCATCTGCTTTGTCGGCATTCCGTTTATCGCCGCGTACAACATCCTCTCCGCCATCTTTCGCGGCCTAGGCGATTCGCGCTCGCCCATGTACGTGATCGGCGTGGCATGCATCATCAACATCGCGCTCGACTTTTTGTTTATCGGCCACATGGGACTCGGCCCCGTGGGCGCGGCGCTCGGTACGGTGACCGCCCAGACAGCCAGCGTTGCCCTCGCACTCGTGTGGCTCAAGAGCCGCCGCACGCATATCCACCTCAAGCGCAGCGACCTGCGCCCCCAGCCCGAGGTGCTCGGTAGCATCCTTAAGATCGGTGTGCCCGTGGCCGTGCAGGACGGCTGCATCCAGGTGGCGTTTATGTTTATCACCGTCATCGCCAACCACCGAGGGCTCGTTGACGCCGCCGCCGTGGGCTTGGTCGAGAAGATGATCAGCTTTTTGTTTATCGTGCCGAGTTCCATGGGCGCTACCGTCAGCGCACTCACGGCGCAAAACGCTGGCGCGGGCAAGGGTGACCGCGCACGTCAGGTGCTCAAGGATGCCATGACCATCTCGGTAGTATACGGCTGCCTGATCACGGTGCTGATGTGGCTGGTGGCACCGGCGTTTATCGGCTTTTTTGCCAAGGACGCTGCAGTAGTCGCCGCCGGTACCGGCTATATGCGCAGCTACATTTTCGACGCGATCTTTGCCGGCATCCACATTTGCTTTAGCGGCTTTTTCGCTGCGTATGGCAAGAGCTACATCGGCTTTGCGCACAACGTGCTGGCTGTGGTACTCATTCGCGTACCCGGTGCATGGCTGCTGTCGAACGCCTATTCCGACACGTTGTTTCCCATGGGCATCGCCTCGCCGTGCGGGTCGATTCTGTCGGCGGTCATTTGTGTTGTCGCGTTTACCGTGCTCAACCGCCGCGGAGCTTTTGACAAGCTGGTGGCGTAGCGAGGCGACGCAGGCCTAGCGCCTCTCCCCTGTTTTTACCGAAAGGAGCGGTCCTGTGACCGACATGCCAAGCGAACACACCGAGGGCCTGCTCCGCATTGGCGAGGTGGCGCGCCTGCTCAATTTGAGCGTGGGCACACTGCGTCATTACGAGCAGATGGGGCTGTTAGAGCCGGCATATGTCGATCCGGCGAGTGGGTACCGCTACTACGGATCGCGACAGCTCTCCACCCTCAACACCATCGGCAACCTGCGCGTTCTCGACCTGCCGCTGGCGCAAATTCGCGAGTTTGTCACTACGCGCGATATGGATTTGATGCAACGGCAACTGACCAAGCAACAGGAGTTAATTGAGCGCAAGCGGCGTGAGCTGGAGCGCATGTCGCGCAAGATTGACCAGCGGCTTGCCTTGCTTCATGGCGCTTTGAATGCTGATCTCGACACCATTAGCGAAATCGAGGAACCCGAACTTCGCTGCGCCGCGCTGCACGAGCGCGTCAATCCCACCGACGCCTATTCGCTGGGATGGCATATCCGCCAGCTTCAGCAGGGGCAGCACGAAACCTTTGCCTATCTTGTCAATCTGGGTGTGGGCATCGCGCCCGAACGCCTGGCCGCCGGTGACTTTGATGGCTACGACGAGGTCTTTCTGCTGCTCGATGACACCGATGATTACTTGGGCGACGTTGAGACGCGACCTGCCGCGCGCTGCCTGACCATAAGCTTCCGCGGCACGCACGGGCAAGCAGCCCCACGCTACGAGCAGCTGCTCGGCTACATGCACGAACACAACCTGACTCCCGCCGGCCCCTCGCGCGAGATCGCCCTGATCGACGACATCATCAGCGATGATCCGGCAACCTACGTGACGCAGATCACGGTGTCCGTTGCCCCAACAAAGTAAGAACCGCCCGGAAAGCGGTAAGCTCTCCGGGCGGTTCTCCTATCTGGTTATCAATGCCTTACGCCTCCGGCACCTGACCAGTCGCCAGGATCTGCTCGAGCGCGCCCTCATCCAGCACAGGCACGCCCAGCTGCTCGGCCTTGGTGAGCTTGGAGCCCGCTTTGGGGCCGGCGACCAGATAGCTCGTCTTCTTTGAAACAC